>JARFPV010000651.1 GCA_029288115.1 Akkermansiaceae bacterium
ATCCATCTCCTACGACTGGCGTATGTACCGTCATGATATCGCCGGATCCATCGCGCACGCCCGGGCCCAAGTCAACGCCGGGACACTCACCGAGGACGAATTTTCCGCCATCGAACAAGGCCTGCATGAGATCGAAACTGAGATCGATTCTGGCGAATTTGAGTTCTCCACCGAGCTGGAAGACATCCACATGAATATCGAAACGGCACTGACGAAAAAAATCGGCGCTGCCGGAGCCAAATTACACACCGCACGCTCACGTAACGACCAGGTCGCCACCGATACCCGGCTCTACTGCCGTGAGGAAATCGACCAGCTTACAGCCCACCTCACCGCACTCCAATCAGCACTCCTCAATCAAGCGGATAAATACGCCGCCGCCGTCATCCCAGGCTACACACACCTCCAGCGGGGCCAACCGGTAACCGTCGGCCACCACCTGCTGGCTTACGTGGAAATGCTCGAGCGCGATAAAGCAAGGCTCGCCGACAGCCGGAAAAGGGTGAATATCTGCCCGCTCGGCTCAGGAGCCTTGGCAGGTTCCACCATCAATCTCGACCGCCAACAAATAGCCAGGGAACTGGAATTTGACTGCATCACTACCAATTCTATGGATGCCATCTCAGACCGCGACTATATCGCTGAGTTCCTCTTTGCGATGGCGCTTACTGGCACCCACCTCTCACGCCTCTCCGAAGACCTCATCCTCTGGTGCAGTTCTGAGTTTGGATTTGCTACCTTGTCCGACGCACACACCACTGGATCTTCACTGATGCCACAGAAAAAGAACCCGGATGTTTGTGAACTGACCCGCGGCAAAACAGGCAGACTGTATGGCAATCTTGTAGCCTTGCTCACCGCAGCAAAAGGACTCCCCCTCACCTACAACAGAGACTTGCAAGAAGACAAGGAGCCGCTTTTTGACTCCATCGACACACTCAAGCTCGCCCTCATGGTCAATACCGAGATGATTGCCGACATGACAATCAATGTGGAAGCCTGTCAGGCTGCCGCATCAGACCCACTCTTGCTCGCCACCGACCTTGCCGACTACCTCGTCAAAAATGGCGTGCCATTCCGGCAGGCACATGAACTCGTTGGTCAGGCAGTCGCCGAAAGTGTGAAAACCAACACCCCTCTCGACCAACTCGACCTTACCCAGGTATCCGAACACTACGGCCCCGACGCCAAGGAGGTCTTTGACCTGCAAAAGGCCCTCGCTGCACGCACCAATCCTGGTGCCCCCAGTGTCGAGAATGTAAAGGCGGAAATAACGAGGTGGCAAGGCAAGCTCTAGGCACACACCTCTCGAAGGGAAAATCCCTAATCACCGACATGCCATGTAGCTCCTGAGCATGACGGGCAAAACTCCCAGCCCTCATAGTGCCTGCCCAAGGCAGATTGCTTCAATCCCTGCACCGCATAGGTGATATTACGCTCACTTACGCCAGCCGCCTTGAGAGCTTTTGCGGTCGTCTCAATAGTCTTTTGCTTTTTTTCCCAGTCTTCGAGGTAGGTTTTGAGCAACTTCGTGCCCTTGTCACTCATCTTCTTTAATTCTGCTCGCATTTCCTTTTCCTCAAGCTTGTCCAGTTTGTGCGACTTGATACGCTGCTCGATATATTTCGACACAAGTGCCCGGATTGCCTTGCGACGCTCATCAGGGTTCTGGCCAAGCAACTGCCCTCGCTCATTCTTTTTGAGTCCCTTACCAAAATGCTTGGGTCGTTCCAGCTTGTAGCCTGTCAATTCGGGTCGCGATTCGTAAACCTGCAGCGCTTGATAA
>JARFPV010000659.1 GCA_029288115.1 Akkermansiaceae bacterium
GTGTAGCCAGCTGTTCGAGATCTATAATGACCTATATAATTGGACCAGAGTGACTGCGCTCAGGAACCACTTGTCGAAACTCCTTTCAACAGAACACATTGCACCCGAATTATTGAAAGCCGTCGGTCACATAAGTGATAGTCTCACACAACTCGATCTTCGCCCGACTCGGCATGAAAAGTCGAACGTCTCGGACTCCCTCGCACGTTTTCAGAAGTTGACTATCTCGGAGCTCTTTAACGGCTTGGCGCTGATTCAGAGTTACTTGAACGACGTCGCGAAATACGCCACAAATCCGAAACACTACGCCCAGCGAGTCATCGCCATCTCTGACCTCTCGCGCCTCACCAAACCTGCCGCTACCGGGAAAAGCCCAAGCACATGGGAAACACTCCTGCAGCAAAGCATCACCGGAAAATACCTGCGCCTAGAGGCTGATTTCCAACGTCGCGCCGAGAACTGGAGAGTATAAGGAGAACCTTCTAACAACCACCTGAAAGCACCGAGTAAAACGTCGTTGGTTTTCTACGTGCAACGTGATGGTCGGCGACATTGGCTAAGCGCAGGAGAAGGTGCTCATCCCAGTGGCGACCAATCGCCTGCATTCCGATGGGTAAGCCCATTTCCGAATATCCGGCCGGAAATGAAATCGCTGGAAATCCGCAAAGGTTTCCACAAACGACAAATCGCATAATTTCAGTCAGTAGACTCAGGTCCGACTCACCATAGCGGGTGGTTCCGGGTTCCAAGTAAGGTGGCGTGCAGGCTGTGGTGGGCGTGATCACGGCATCCACCTCTGAGAACACACGATCCCACTCACGCATTGCCTCAGTGCGTGTGCGCTGAGCGAGCATATAGTCACCACTGGTAAACGCACGACCCATGGCCAGATTGATCCTGGTGGCATGTCCAAAGTCGGTCCGGTGTTTCTCGTAATGCGGCTCCATGGCTGTTGCCATTTCAGTTAGAATCGTGATGGCATGCGCCACCCGTGTTTCCTCAAGACAAGCGATCGAAACCTCTTTAACACTCGCTCCTGCTTGCTCAAGAACCTTCAGCGTTTCTCTACATCGTTGAGCAACCTCCGGTGCCGCATCATCAAACCACTGCGGGTAGATGCCAAGTGTGACACCATTAAGATCAAGGTTATGAAAGTCGCGCAAGTGCATCGGCGGTTGCCCGAGCGACATCGGGTCTTTGGGGTCCTGCCCCGAACAAATCGCGTAACCGATTGCCGTGTCCACAGCCGTTGCGCCAATCGGACCAAGGTGGCCGACACTCGGGCACAGGGGTGCCTCACCAAACGCACTGACGCGCCCGAAGGTAGGTTTCAGGCCAACCACCCCGCAATGCGCAGCGGGCACTCTAATCGATCCACCACCGTCCGCTCCAATGGCAAGCGGAACGATACCGCATCCCACTGAAGCTGCACTCCCCCCCGATGAGCCGCCAGCATCGTAGTCGAGATGGTAAGGATTTCGGGCAAAACCATGGATTGGGTTATTTCCCGTCGGCGATATGCCAATCTCAAACATATTGGTTTTTCCCACCAAAATGGCACCAGCAGCACGTAACTTTGCCACGATCGTCGCGTCTTCTGCCACATCCTCGTCCCCAAGAAACCTGGTCCCGACGTGAGTCGTGTAAGGTGGCATGTCGAGATCGTCTTTAATGGAAACAGGCACACCTTCAAGAATGCTCCGCGGTCTTCCCTCCGAGAGAAATTTTGAGCTCTCCAGAGCTTGGCGTCGGATATCTTCCGCCTCACTCTTGATGACTGCTCTGAGCGGCGGCTCGATATTGTTAGATTCGTCGATCGCCGAAATAATTCTCTCGGCAACTTCTTCAGGTGAAACTCTTTTTTCCTGATAAGCACGCGTGTAATCCGTGATCGAAGCCAGGCTAAACTGTACTGACATGGCTTCAGAACTCCTCGCTGCGACGGCTTCAGCAATTTCATTGGGGGAGACCGAAGAAACCTCAACACCCGAAGGATTAACGACAGGAAAATTTGTGGGCTCCGTTTGCGTTTGGGTTTTCCGAAATTTGGACACCCCTACGCTTTTGAGTACGCTCGGCATAAGAAACGGGCGAACAAGCGCACTCTCTAGCAGCACAGTGACCAGACGAAGACTCAGCCCTCTAAGCTTGGGTGCTTTGACGGGTCTAAGATCATACATCATCAGTCGAGTTTAGGGGGTGACCCGTTTATCCTATGCATCAGACCGGGCTTGGGCAAGGCTTGCTAGAGTGAAGTGCCGTGTATGAAGCCGTTGTTATGGAGCCTCAATGATCGGTGTCAGAGTATTGATTCCTAAAGCAAACTTGATTTCTAACGGTGTCCTCATAGCCCCAGAATCAGGTATTTGGAAAAAAAACTTGATCAACGGCATCGATTTTTAGGATGATCGTGGAATGGCACAACACGCAAACCACAAGCCACATAGCCGCCCGCTTTACATGGCAGCCATTCTCACTGCCGCAATGTCGATGCCGCAGGGTGCCGATGCAGGCATCAGCTTCGAAGACGAATTTACAGGATCATCACTTGGTGCAGAATGGAATCTAAATTTGGGCAATGATCCTGAAGGGGCGACTACTGTAGTCACTAACGGCGGGCTTAACCTAAATACACCGGTGGTGACAGGCGCGCGACCAGGAGTAGAGTACAATCTTGACGGAGCTGGAGCACCAGTCGTGACGGCCGGCGCAGATTGGACCTATGAGGCCGCCATTAGTCTAGGCATGGCCAGTGATTTTGATGTAACAGCTGCGGGCGAAGGAATTGGCATTACCATATTAGCGAGAGATTCAGCGATCAACACCGATCATAAAGCACAGATTAATGCCGTTGGTTTGAATTTTGGCGGAGGATTCGGCCATGCTGTACGTGGTGCTGGCACTACAGATGGCAACACGGATCCTGAAGCAATTCTTCAGCTTGGTAACGGTGCCGCTCCAATAGACATGACTTTGCGTATGGCTTATGAAGCATCCTCCAAGACGTTTGAGTTTGGTATAGATACAGGAGCTGGATTTGTGGGTCTGACAGACCCGTTCGATATTACGTCATGGGGAATGGCCGGAACAGACACCTTTGATCTAAGATTGGAACTATCATACGTTGGTTTTACCCAAGATAACGCAACGAGCACATTTTCCGTGGAAACCGGAGAAGTCGTCGTAGATCGAGTGACCATCTATGATGAAGCTTTAGAAGTGCCAGCACCGGTACCTGAGCCATCGTCATTTTCGCTACTTGCACTAGGTGCCCTGGGATTGGCAATTCGTCGGCGCAGATAGTGCACTTGGTGTATTGTGCCCTGGCTGGCTCTCCCCTACTTTGGGACGCTTGCCAGATAGGCTGATCGACGCTTCTCCGCTTGCCTGATTTTATTCAGCACAGTAGGTGCCTGCCGGTCGATTTGCTGTCGCAGCTTTGCCAGCTCGGCGGATTTCTTTTTCAGCTGTGCGGGATCTTTGAGTTCCTGGATTTCTTTCGCTAGGGAAGTAAAGTGATCCATTGCCTGAAATTGCTGTGCTGTGAGGGTGGCGGCTTCTTTGGCTAGTTGAATTGCCTCGGTATTGATTGCGGCGGCCTGTAGGTGTTTGATGGATTTTTCCTTCACTGCGACCTGGTTACGGAGATATTCAAACTCTGCCTGCGCGCTATGAGCGGCTTGCGCGGCGGGTTGGATTTTTTCCTGCGCTGGCTTGATCTGCTTCTTCAAGTCTTCGGCGAGTTTGTAGCTGTCAGCTACCGGCTTATTCAGGCTGTTGCGTTTGCTCTGGATCGGTTTGATCTTGGCGTGTTGAGCGGTTGTTTTGGCAACGGCCTGCTTGTATGCCTTATCGGCAGCCGCCAGTTGATTCCCCGGGCCTTGCTGTTGTGCTGTGAGCTGGGCGAGGGCGGTGGATTTCTGTTGCGCAAGATTCCTTGTCTCGGTGAGTTTCTTACGGTGGTTTTCCAGATTGGTCTTTGCTGCTGCCGCTGCTTGCTGAAGTGCCGGGTCATCGGGTTTTTCCGCAGCCTTCTTGCGGGCATCTCCCTCCATCTTCACAAGATGCTGCTCATGCGCAGCGAGTTTTTTAACCTCATTCGACACGTCGCGATGCTCGTTACGGGTGTCGGCTACAGCTTTGTTGTGCATGTTTAGGGCATGACGCGCCTGGGTGAGCTGCTGTTGGCGTTGCTGCTTCAACTTGGTTAGCACTTCGGTTTCAGCGTAGAGTTTTTTCAGTTGTGCATCCACCTGAACGCGTTCGTTTTTCAGTTTGTTGTGATTGGCAACCGCACTCCGGTAGTCGGCCTCTATTTTTGTTAGGTCCGCCTTAACCGCGGTGTGAGCGGCAGCTTTTGCCTTGGCATTCTTCTCGGCGGCGGCAATGCGGGATGGCAGCTGCTTCAGCTCGTTTTGTGTGTTAGAGATACGCTGTGCAATGCTCTGCGGGTTTGCGGTAATACTGCC
>JARFPV010000121.1 GCA_029288115.1 Akkermansiaceae bacterium
CACCCAATAATAAGTCACTACCCCTTAGCGCATCCATGAGCCGCCAAATCAACACCGGGTCAAAGGGACCAAAATTCAAACCAACATCGTCAAACTCCTTGATCGCTAACAATCCACCCGGTTTCAAAACACCCCGAAATTCCGCCACGATTGCACCCCATTCTTCAGGCTGAAAATACTGCATGGTATTCGCACACCACACGGCATCGAAGCTCTGATCATCAAATGGTAACTCAAGCACCGAACCCACCGCCACCTCGACGGGACAGGATAAGGGCGACTTCTCAATCACCGTCCGCATCGCAACCACATTCTCCTCCGCTAGATCGAGGGCACTGATTTCACCCTCACTGCCAACCAACTCGCTCAATAGCGGCAGGTAGCTCCCGCTGCCGGCTCCAGCATCAAGAACCTTCCATCCCTTTTCAATCCCCGCCGCCCGCAGCATCGCTTCATACTCATTGCGCGACGCCTGATAATGCAGATCCAACCAACCGGCCTCGACCATTATCTGACCAGTGGATTGATTGGCGTGAAGGGGAGTTTGCTTCATTTCATGAGAATCATTCACTAAATGAAAACCCTAGCAGTCACAGCCGCAGATCGTCCAGCTCTCAATTCCATTGTTACGATTGAGCCATCGCCACCACTGGTCATGGGAGGCGCATGCGGTAAAAAAGGTTAGGCTCAGCGGAACCAGTGTAATTGTAGGTTTGGCGAAGGTATGAGGCACCAAAGGGAGAGGCACTTGATGCTCCAGTGCTTAGGTTAGTGCCGAACCACAATAGTAAATCGGTGCTCCACTCCGGCGCTGGAGTGTAGGCTGGATCATCAATCCTGACATCAACAGTGAAAGCCGTGCCGTCTGTAACCGGGTTTGGATGCGAAGTGCCGTCAGACGGGTCGCCACCGTACAGGTATTCCTCAAGATTGGAGGAGTCATCATCATCGCTATCGCTGCCGGGGAATGGATCGACCAAAGAAAAACCGGTTGCCCAAGTCATGTAGGGGGTGAATACATAGGGAGAGAAGTCCTGGGGGACGTTGCTGCTACCACCGATTTCAAGAAAGCTGTTCGGGGAGCCAAAGGTAGACTCAGAGGATCCGTCGTCGTAGCCGTTCTCGGTCGGAGAGGCAGCCCGCCGGGAATCGACCGAGGGAGTGGGGTGTGCTTCAAGTTCCAAAATTTCCGTTCCTCCGATGCCACTCTTTGGAGCAACCCCTTCACCGGCTGGACCGAAGATCGGAGTGGCCACAGAATCGCTGATGAGGAATTGCGTGCCGTCTGAATCGATGTCGATCATGGTCAAGTTAACTCCTGTGACGAGAGATGAATCACCGAGAAAGATGTTGCTCCAAGCGTAACCCACCGTGCTGAAGAGGTTCACCTTGTTGAGATCGGTATCGAGCCCACCAGTAGCCGTAGGTTTGGTGATAAAAGTCAGAATGGTGCCGTTGGGAACTGCATTCCAGTAAGAGTCATTGGTGAGCGTGATGGTATGGCTGGCGACAAAAGTGTTGGTTTCATCTGACTTACCCACGGAAATCGTCCAGCCACGAAGATCAGTAAATCCCGGTCCACCGTCTCCGGTAACAACCAGTTCAAACCAATCACCGCCATTGCCGATGACACGCCCGAAATGAGTGTCTTGGGCATTGGGCCCCGCGTCGGAATCGACAGCCAATGTGCCACCGTTGAGATAATTCGTGCCACTAACCGCGTTGAATTCGTTGAGCACAACCGCCGGGGAGGGATGGAGGACGGTCAACGTAAACGGAAGATAGGTCTTGTTCAGTTGTGCCTGTCCATCATCGGCGAGGATAAGCACCTCATAGGTGCCTATATCGGCAGTGGTCAGAGGGCGATTGGTTTCTAAAGTAGCGGTGCCGTTCGCGAGATCATTCAAGGTGAGGAATGAAGGGAGAGTTGGCGCGGACAAGCTGGGTGTTTGGCCATTCGGATCTGTGGTGCTTAGAGTAGTGGAGTATGTGCCACTTGCTGCATGGGCAGGAGGAAGTGCAGAAAATACGGGTGGTGAGTTAGCAAAGCTGTAGCTTGCAAACGACTGGGTCATGGATCCGCCGCTCCACTTGTTGGCTTGGCCGAAAGTGGACGACCCACCGTCCTCGTAGCTGTCGAGAAAGGTATCAGCGAGAATGTTAGGGTTTTGCTCCAGTTTGAACAATTCAGTATCGCTCACCGAGATATTGCTGTCTGGCAGAAGATCGCTGTTGGTGTCCTTTGCTCCAATCCCTTCGCCCGCGGGGCCAAAGGTGATCACATCACTCGCGTTCAGAAGAGTGATCTGCGTGTTCTCATTGCTCACTGCCGGAGTGACAGGGTGGGAACTGGAGCTTTGATCGATGAGATAGGGGTCATACATCCAGACATTGCTCCAAAGCGTGCCGGAAGCCGTGAGGTTGGAAGTCTTGTGGAG
>JARFPV010000142.1 GCA_029288115.1 Akkermansiaceae bacterium
ACATACTGTTCAGCGATGCGGAGGTTCACAGCATCAGAGCCACCGGGCTCGTTGATTGCCTCGGCGATGCGGCGTAGGCCATCAGAGGTAGCACCGGCAAGCAGAGTGATCTCCTGTGCCTTACCTTCGGCCTCATTGATCTGCCTAAGCTTCTGGGCCTCGGACTCCTTGATCACCTGCTGCTTATGACCTTCCGCTACGTTGATCGCAGCTTCACGCTCACCCTCAGAAAGAGCAATCTGGGAGCGGCGCTCACGTTCTGCACGCATCTGCTTTTCCAGTGCGTCCTGCACCGATTTCGGCGGCGTGATGTTGGCGATCTCATAACGCGTGATTTTTAGCCCCCAGGGATCCGACGCCTTGTCCAGGGCGTCAATGATATTGGCATTGATCGCATCACGCTCTTCAAAGGTTTTATCAAGCTCAAGCTTACCAATCTCCGAGCGCAGCGTCGTCTGAGCCAGCTGTGCGGAGGCAAAATGGTAGTTCTCGATGCCATAGGATGCTTTTTTGGCATCCAGAACCTGCATGTAGAGCACACCATCAATTTCAATGGCGATATTGTCCTTGGTGATACACATTTGTGGCGGCACATCGACAGCGACTTCCTTGAGTGAATGCTTGTAGGCGACACGGTCAATAAATGGCACGAGGATGTGGAAGCCCGCACTGAGCGTGCGGCTGTACTTTCCCAGTCGCTCGATAACGAACGCCTGGCGCTGCGGCACAATGCGTGCCGTTTTTACGAGGGTGACTACGACAAGTATGACGAGTCCGATTGATACGATGTATTGCATGGTATTAGTTGGTTGTTGTTGGTTTAAAATGACTATTCGTTAGGTTTTACGATAAGTTCCAAGCCATCGCGCTTGATCACAGTGGCGTAGCGGCCTGGAAGCAGTTCCTGCTCACAGCGGGCACTCCATTCGGCACCCTTGAACTCGACTTTTCCTATGTCCTCCCCACCGCTAATGACGTGGACGACGCGCACAGTCTTGCCGATGAATTCATCCTCAATGCTTTCGCCTCCATTTGAGGAACCACCTACAAACCAGGTGGTTACATAGCGGCGTAACACAAAGAGCAATAAAAGTGAGGAAATGGCAAACGTGAGGCACTGCGCGGGGACGGAATCGATCAGGCCGATCCACATGGCCATCGCCACCACCCAGGCACCGATTCCGAAGAATACGATGACCACACCGGGTGCGACGAATTCCAAGAGAATCATCGCGAGTCCCGCGATGAACCAGAGCATTTTTGTATCGAGTTCCATAAGTTGTGTCCTTTCTGTGGGCACATCATCCATGGATAGACAAATACCGACCATTACAATCCCAACAGCCGTTTATACCGCGGAAAGAATAACTTGTTGGCAGGGTAAATACATGGATTAATCGCTCTATGATTCTACGTGCCTACCCATTGCTACTGGTCCTTCTGTCTTCCCTCGTAACGGCGCAGGATCGGCTCCATCCGCTGTTCAAGTTGGAGAATGTTTATCCTGATCAGGAAGTGGAACTGAAAGTCTCAGCGATGGCTTTCCATGGAAACGATCTGTTCCTCACGGCAATGACCCCCGATCGCACTAACGATGCACCGGACAAAAACGGCAAGGTCTTTCGGGTATCCGGCTTGATTGACAATAGCGACCGCTCAAAAATCCGTGCCGAAGTCGTGATGAAAGGACTGTTTGAGCCGACGGCGATCGCCCTCCATCAAGGAAAACTCTACATCGGCGAGAAAGACAAAATTTCCCGTCTCGAGGATCTGAATGGCGATGGAAAATACACGAACAACGAAAAAGTCGTTCTCATCGATGGCATTTCGCAACCGAACTTTCACACATACACAGTTGGCTTTGGAATCATCAAGCGAGATGGAAAAACTTATCTCGGCGGAAACCTAACAACATCAATCAAAATCGGTGGCGCACGTGCGCACAATGTCACGGTGAATCCAAAAACCAAACGAGGATCGACATTCCTACTCGGACCCATCACCGGCAAAGAGAAAGCAAACGAAATCGATATCCGCTACATCGCTGGTGGTTACCGCACCCCCAATGGTTTCAACGTAGGGCCCAGCGGAGAAATTGCCGTCACTGACAACCAAGGTGTGTTTAATCCGACCAACGAGTTTATCCGTATCACCGAAGGGGCATTTTACGGACACTACTTACTCAAGCGTGACGACTCTAACACAGCCGCCTTCCAGCCCCAGGAAGTTGATTCAAAAATTGGCGGCTCCCGCTACCAAACTCCACCAACGGTGCACATGCCGCAGGGAGTGGTGAGCCGATCCCCTACCCAGCCAATTGCACTGCAAGGGCTCACCGGACCGATGGCTGTTTATAACGGCCACTGGCTTATCGGCGACCTGACACTGGGCCGGCTCAACCGTGTCTTTGTCGAGCAAGTTGAGGGCGTGTGGCAGGGTGCTGCATTCCTGCACTCTGGTGGACATGACCCTGAGGGCAAAACAGGTTTCACCGCTGGCCCCAATCGCATTGTCCGCGGGCCCGATGGCCAATACTACATCGGCCACATTGGCCACGGTGGTCTCTGGCGCTTTCTCCCCAAAAAAGGCGAGCAGCCTAAGCCGAACTGGGGACTACAGCGGCTCTCCTTCGTTGCACCTGAGAAGATACCCCCCAGTTTCAACGAAATGGTCGCCGTGAGAGATATCCCGGGTGGACTTGAAGTCGAATTCTTCCGTCCGGTGACGAAAAATCAGCTCTCAAAATTAAAGCTCCATGCCGAGCAATGGACATACGTTCCCACCAACGGC
>JARFPV010000220.1 GCA_029288115.1 Akkermansiaceae bacterium
ATCCAGTATAACCATCCGGAGGTGGAGCTCATTATTTTGCTCCTGGATGAACGTCCGGAGGAAGTCACTGATTTTGAGGAAACAGTCGATGCGGAAGTCTTTAGCTCGACATTTGATGAGTCGGCCAAACGGCACGCGCAGATTTCCGATCTGGTGATGGAACGTGCCAAACGTCTTGTGGAATTCGGTAAGGATGTTGTCCTTTTATTAGACAGCCTTACCCGTCTCGCCCGCGGGCACAATAATGCACAGCGTGGAGGTGGTCCAATTGGCTCTGGTGGTCTGAGCCCTGCGGCGCTCCAGCAAAGTCGTAAGTTTTTTGGCGCTGCACGTAATTGTGAGGAGGGTGGTAGCCTGACGATTCTCGCTTCCGCGCTCATTGAGACAGAGTCAAAAATGGACGAGGTCATTTTTGAAGAATTTAAGGGAACTGGTAATATGGAGGTCCGTTTGGATCGTGAGCTTGCCGAGCAACGGATTTATCCTGCCATCCATATCCCACAGAGCGGCACTAGGAATGACGACCGCCTCTATCACCCTGATGAAATGGTCAAGGTGCTCGAAATTCGCCGTCAGCTGGCGTCGCTTCCCATTGGAGAGGCGATTGAAACCTTGCTGAAAAACCTATCCAAATCGGGCACCAATGCCGAGCTGTTGATGAAGGGTCTAACCATCGGGAGGTAGCCCATTACTCATATCGAGTCACTGTGGTGGCAGCCAGTTGTTTTAGTAGATGGTTTGCCCTGTCGCTTTCTCGGGTGCAATTATGAGATCATATCCCGTGAAACCCTTATTTAAGTAGCTTTCAGCCCCCCCTGATAAGGGGTTTTGTCAGCTCGTAATTTTTGAGGATTCGAGTTGACATAACCCTGCTATTAGAGAGAGTTTTAACAACTTACGATCATATGAAATTTTCACTTCAAAACAAGAATGGCTCGGTGTTTTCGAATAAAGTGTGTTGGATTGCTGCTCTGCTGTTAGGAGTGGCTTTTCTTTTTTCGGTGTACCTGCCTTCCAATACAATTGATCAGGATGGATCTCCAGATTCAGCGGCCACGTCAGGGGGATCAGATTATTCTACTGCAGGATCAGAGCATCAATGCGGTCATGGATGCAGTCACTCAAAGGCTAAACGTAGAAAAACGGTAGCTAAACCTGTTTCAGTGCAAGGTGTTTCCGGAGTGTCCAAAGCAGCTATTGGCACTGTAAAGCAACTCGAATTCAGCAACGGTCTGGTCGTCAGCGGGAAAGTCTCCATGAATGAGATCGTTCCGGATGGTCGGCGTGCCGTCTCCCTGTCTCTCGCCAATGGTGGTTATGTTTATTATCTCGAGGATGCAGAGAGTGGCTATCTGGGCAGTATCGTTGTGGCAGAAAAGCCCGACGAGAAAGTGGCTTACAAATTCGAAGGCAAGCAAGGCGAGTGGACAATTACGGAGCTCGATTTCCAGCAGTATGTTTGTTCAGCTGGATCAAGGGACGATCAGCGCGGGATGCCGATCGATAACGCCCCATTTACCCCCCCCGGACAAGCCGCGATTATCCCCCTGCTAAATAGCCGCCCATCCGCTGAAGCTTGTGTATACCTTGATTTTGATGGGGAAGTCGTCACAGGAACACGTTGGAATGCTAATATTGGCGGACAAACAATCAATGCCCTTGAACCCGGCTTGTCTGAGACGGAGATTCGGGCGATTTGGGAAGAGGCTTCCGAGGATGTCAGACCATTTGAGCTCAACGTGACTACAGACCGGGCAGTTTTCGACAATACTCCGGTGAACCGTAGGATGCACGTGATTATCACACCGACGACTGACGCTGCCCCAGGTGCTGGCGGTGTGGCTTATCTGGATTCCTTTTATGACGGCTCCATTGACCCATGTTGGGTATTCAATCTTGGGCCAACTAGTGCTGGGATGACTGTATCGCACGAAGTGGGTCATACATTCGGCCTGCGCCATGATGGTCTTGGAGGTCAGGAGTACCACCCGGGAAATGGCGGGTGGGGGCCTATCATGGGGGCGCCATTTGGTGAGGAAACGGTGAGCTGGAGTGAAGGAAATTATGCCAATAACACCAACACCGAAGATGACCTCGCGATGATCGCTGACACATCGACAAACGGATTCGGATACCGCGCCGATGAACATGGTGATAGCAATGCATCAGGATTTGACCTCAGTGGGAATACCGGAGAAGAAGCGGTTGAAGTAGTGGGAGTGATTGAAACGACAGATGATGTCGATGGGTTCAGTTTTACTACGACTGGCGGTGTTGCATCGGTTACCGCAACGCCTACATCGGCCTTTCCTAACTTGAATATTCGGGCCAGATTGTTTGATGATGCAGGGAATCTTGTCTCGGAAGATGATCCGGGTGGGACATTTTCCGCTTCCGTTTCATCTACGCTTGATGCCGGAGTCTACCATCTTCATGTGGAAGGTGTGGCCAACGGGAGTCCTGATGTAACGGGTTTTAACGATTACCCCAGCCTAGGTGCTTATGGTATCACTGGTAATATTTCCGGACTCGGAGGTCTTATTATCGATATCGTGGATCCAGTGCCAGAGGATGTCAGTATTCTGGATGGGAACGGCCTGGTGCTCCGTGCCACTGTGGTAGGCTCAGCAGATAGCCAATTATGGTCAGTCCAGAGTGGACCGGTTGGAGGCGTGGCCACCTTTTACCCAGATAATGGGTTAGCGACACGAGCCACATTCTCACGGCCAGGTTTGTATACCCTGCTATTCCGCGCTGAAGCTGATGGTGTGCCGAGCGAGGCCACCATGCGAGTTTCTGTTGAGGCCACCGGTGATGTGCAGCTTTTTGCAAACCGCGGTCCTGCAATCACGGTGTCATCCCCTGAAGAATTTTATTCCAGAGAGGGCTTATTAAACGGTAGGGCTCAGGATGACGGTGTGCCAGTAGATGCTCCTCCTGCTCTTGAGTGGGTCGTTGTATCCGGAAATGCCGTGATTGAAAACCCCACCGCAGTTAGCCCGTTGATTACTTTCGCAGACAGCCAGTCTAACGTAGTTGCATTGGAAAGCTCTGACGGGCAGATCAGGACGTTTAAGCAGGTCACCGTGCAGTCCGTCTACGAAGCTCGAGAAGTGATCAAGGCGGGCACGATGGCTAACTGGTTTATACCCACAGACAATAGCCTCGGGCTGACTTGGGTGGCACCGGCATTCCCTGATGGTGCATGGAACACAGGACCATTAGGACTCGGCTTCAATACGAATGATGATTACAACCCGTTTTTGAATCAAGGCACGAATATCAGGTCAGCGATGAGAAGCAAGTCGCCCTCAGCCTACATCCGGATGCCTTTCACCCTGCCATCTCTTGATTATGTGCAAGGCCTGAAACTGAAGATCCACTATAACGATGCATTCGTGCTCTATCTCAACGGGGTGGAAGTCACTCGCAAGAATGCACCTTTGGGTGCCCTTTCATGGAATTCGACCGCACTACTAAACCGCAGCCTCCAGGATGTCCTGATTTCTGATGAAATAGACCTCAGCGGATTATCAGGGAGCCTTGTGCTGGGTGAGAACGTGCTGGCGATTCATGGCCTTAACAACTCCAAAAACAACGGGCGTTTTCTCATTCATCCGATTCTTCAGGCAGATATCGTGGCTTCTCCATACCTTGCCTTCATGGAAGCTAATGGACTCGATTTGGCACCCTATCTGGATAAAGACGGGGACACCCTGCTTAATTTCGTTGAACACGCTTTGGGTACGGATCCTAATACACCGGATGCTGTGAATCCTCTTACCCCCCTGGGTGAAGGATTGGTTTCGGTCGTTCTTCCCGAGGACATGCCACAAGATATCGACTACATCGTCGAGCAAAGCCCTGATATGGCGACCTGGACACAAGTGGCAAGCAAGCGCGGTCAGGCCCCATGGGAAGGATCTGGCCTGACGGTTTCCGTAAACTCCATCGCTGCTGGAAAGATTACCTACAATCTGCGTACGATCGAGGCCCTGCCTATGGCGTTTTTCCGTCTTCGCTATGATCTGCGTGGTCCTCAAGCCCCGGCCGCGCCCTGAGGGAGTTTGGCCGCTGATCCAGAAGATCACCAGCCACACCCAATGGTTAA
>JARFPV010000448.1 GCA_029288115.1 Akkermansiaceae bacterium
GCCCGATCACAACATTGTTCGATGAGGCGGAGGCCAACCAACGCGTGTGGAGCAGGGTCCGACCCTTAGGTAGGCTACCGGTTCTGAGCGGGCCAAAGCCAAGTGCCAATGTGCTGCTAGAGCTTCCTTCACAAAATACCAGTGAGCCACCGTATCCTCTGGTTTCCTGGCACCCGTACGGAAAAGGGAAGGCGATGTTTGTTGCGTCTGACCGCCTCTGGCGTCTGCGGCTTGAAGTGGGTGATGCACACCATGCCAAATTCTGGGGGCAGTCGATCCAGTTCCTCGCGATGTCGCGATTGCTCGGGCAAAACAAACGCATCTCACTGCAGACCGAGCGCAAGCGTTATAACCCCGGTGAGCCGGTTAGGGTTTACGCCAATGTGCTTTCAGAAACCTACCAGCCCGTGGTGAAGGACTCCCACACTGTGCTGATCCAGCGCCCTGGATTTGAAGATGAAGAGCAAGAACTAAAACTTATTCCAGATCCTCAGACACCGGGGCTTTACTTTGGAACCATCCCCGCTGGTGAAGAGGGTGAGTATGTTCTCGGGCCTCAGGCACATGAGGCGGAAGTTTCCAGTACGGTAGAATTCAATGTCGCGCAGGATTCGCTCGAAGATCGCGACACCTCGGCGAAACCTGATCTTGCCCGTGAGATTGCCGATGCCTCTGGAGGTCAGGTCGTGGCACCTGTCGCTTTGCCCGGCTTTATCGATGGGCTGCCAAGCCAGCCGATGTCACGCGTAGTCAGCCGGGAAATTGAACTCTGGGATACGCCGCTGCTGTATATCCTGCTGGTTCTGTTCGCGGGGCTGGAGTGGTACTTACGTAGAAGGGAGAGCTTGCTGTAATCTCATGACAACGCCTAACAATCATACGATCGAAGATCAACTGCACCAGGCCTGGAAGCAGGAACGTCGTTTCGTCCACGTGCGTGGCTTATGCCGGTGTGTCATCTGGTTGGTGCTGCTGGTGTTCCTCGGCTTGTTGATCGACTGGGGTGTGCTGTTCAAGGCACGCATGCCAGCGGCTATCTCGGTGCTGCTGGGTGTTATCGGAGTCGGCACAATGGCCTGGGTGGTTTACCGTGAGTGGATCCGCCACCTGCGACCCTACAACGCAACTCGAGTGGCTCTGGAGGTTGAGGCGAAGCACCCCGAGCTGATGTCTGCCCTCTCATCCTACACGCAGATGGATACGATGGCCGATGAGTCACAGACCTCACCGGAACTGCTTGATGCGATGCGCGATTTTGCGGTGCAGACTGCGCGTAAGCTGACATTCACCGACATCATTGATTTCTCCCAGATCAAGAAGCTGGGAATCTACGCTGGTGTCGCTCTTCTGATTGCTGGAGCGATGAGTGTTCAGTGGTCGTCGTATCTCGAAGCCATGGCACGCCGGATCACAGGTCAGAGCGCGGACTACCCAGTGCGCACCCAGCTGGTGGAAATCAGCGGAGACATGACGGTGGCTCAGGGCAACCCCGTGGATCTCATCGTTAAGGCAGGTGGCGTGATTCCTGAGACTGCCGTCCTGCACGTCAGGCCACAGAGTGAATCCGGTGGTTGGACCGAAATGCCGATGGAAAAGCTGGCCAATGGTTTCACTTTCCGCCGTCAGCTGGATGGCCCGGACAGCGATCTCGATTATTACGTCACGATGGGGGATTACCGTTCTGAGGAGTTCAGCATCGCCGTCGTAGCTGCTGCGAGAATTGTGCTGGCACAGGTTCAGATCGTATACCCAGACTACCTGAACAGGCCAGCGACTACCTGCGACGAGCTCAATCAGGAAGTGCCCGAGGGGTCGAGCATCCGCTGGCAGTTAAAAACGGATCGGCCCGTTGCGAGGCTTGGCGTCATTCACGGTGAAACTCGGCTTGATGCCAAAGTGGCGAAGAACGGTAAGGAGATCTCATTCTCACTCCCTGCGGATCAAAACTTCACCTACACCTTCGAATGGACCGAGGGAGCCAGTGGTGAGGCATTCACCTTTGATGATGTCCAGTACAGCGTGAAGACGATCAAGGACAACGTTCCGCGCATCAGCTTTGAGGGTCGACCACCCCAGGGTATTGCCACGGTGAAGAAAACAGCGAACATCGCCTGGCAGGCGAAGGATGATTACGGGCTGGGTAATGTATATCTTGTCTACACCTTGAGCACTCCGGGTGAGAATGAGACGGCCGAACCCCAGCGAATCCAGATCAACGATCCTCAGGGAAGAATCAGCGCGGGTGACAGCTATGTCTGGAATCCCGCGAAGTCGATCCCTGACCTCAAGCCGGGCATGGAGATCAATTACTACCTTGAAACGGCTGACCTCAAGCCGCAGAGTGATAAGGAAGATGAGCGTGTTGCACGCTCACCTGTCAAGCAGCTGGCGATCGTCAGTAATGAAGACTATGTTGCCTGGTTCAGACGCGAACTGGATACACGCAATGACGCCGTCAGGGGAGTATTTAAGAACGAACTCGAAGCCTCGAAGAAGATCAAAGAACTTCTTCCTCAACCCAAAGAAAAGCCATGAGCCAGAAAATTCAAAACACTTGTGACAAGGCGAGATCGTTAGTGCGGTTCCCATCCCTGATGCTTATGGGTGGGATGCTGGGTTTTGTGGCTCCCTTGGGAGCACAGGATGCAGCCAAGCCTGAAGCGGCAGGGAAGTTGCAGTCGCTGGAATCGATTCAGAATGCAGAATCGCGCAAGCTCGACAAGGCTGCGGACGAAGTCGCATGGTTACTTAGCGAGTTGAAATCCAATGGTCTGCTCGATAAAGCTGGCGGCGAGAAGGTGACTGTCTTCAAGACCGTGATTGCAGATCTCGCCGAGGATAATCTACCCGCCGCCGCACAGCACTTGCGCAATGCCCGGCTAGAGGAAGATGCCTACCAGCAGCATCTCACTAGCGCTGACCGCGAACTCGATAAAATCATCGAGCAGCTTTCGAATGTCCTCTCCGGTAGCTCGACCCTGCTGGTGCAGGAGGAATTGGTGACGGCGTTGAAGGAAATCATCGAATCTCAGACCGAGCTGCGCGGTCGTACTGCCGAGTGGGGCAAGGCACTGCTGATCAGCCCAGATACAGCAGGTGC
>JARFPV010000235.1 GCA_029288115.1 Akkermansiaceae bacterium
CTGATCCTGCGCCGCCGGAAGTAAAGCCGAACTTTGCCAAGCTTCCTCTCCCGTGTGGAGGGGAAGCTTTTTTTAAATCATCAATTTACGATACTGGCTCCGATGAGCTGTTATGCTTCGGCGGTTGCTGATTGCCGCCGGAGAGCAGTCGGTGGCAACCCTGACTTGGGGTAAGCAATTTTTTTCCAAACGATCACATGATGAAAGTTTCCACAACCATTCTTGCGGTCATGCTCGGCTCCAGCTCCGTGATACTTGCCGTTGTAACCGGAGTCGGTGCGGATACCACGACTGGAGCCAACTGGCGGACAGCCGCTGCCCTGGAAGCAGACAATGAGTATGGCTCGGACGGTTACGTGATTTACGGGATCAATGACAGTGACAGCCAGTTTAGGAATCCGTATACGTTTAATCAGGACCAGACAGTTCTTCCGGCGGGGATTACCGGAGTCACCACAACCGCGGCCCAGATGTGGTCGGGCAATGGCAACTTCGGGACCATGCAAGACCCGGGCAATGGCAATGCCCTGACCAATACGCCACTGTCCGTGCTGTTTGGTGGCGGAGCGACGTACACGATTTCCCGAGCGGCAGGCACCTCGTTCCGCTTGACCTTGCTTGCGGCATCGGGCGACAATGCAAACGTAACCTATAACAACTCCGTCAATGACGGCAGTGGTGCGGTGCTGCAGTCGACAACGCACACAGCGAACGGCCTGCACTACCATGTCTTTGATATCTCCAGTGGAAGTTCTGATGTGGTGGTGATTTCGAGCGTGCCCACATCGGGTTCTACCCATTTCGCGCTTACTGGTTTGGCGTTTGATGCGGTCAATAGCACGGGGTTGGACAGCGATGGGGACGAGCTGACCGATGCCGATGAGATTGTCCGTGGCACCAATCCCAATGTGGCGGATACTGACGGTGACGGAGCCGATGACGGGCTGGAGGTTCTGTATGGATTTGACCCGGATGATGACACCAGCACACCGCCAGCCGGGAGTGTTTTAGGTGGACTGGTTGGCCCTGGGAGCGTTGGCAAGTTCCTTGATGTATTGCCTGCGGTGACGCCTGTTGACAGTGTTGGTAACAGCTGGGCGAAAGAGACCGCCCTGCCGAACCTTTCCTTCTCGGAGGCGATGGGTCTGGTATCCGTGCCTCGTTCTAACAATATTGTAGTGGTCGAGCGCGCCGGGCGTCTGCAGCGTGCCGATTATGATGACAACACCACGACCAAGACGCAGATTTTTGATTTAAGTAGCCGGGTGGTCACGAATGGATTGGGGGGGCTCATGACGGTGGTGTTTCACCCGGAATACAACTTGGGGACATCGCCGAACAAGGATTACATCTACGCGCTTTATACGACGAATGCGACGGCTGGTAACGGATTCACCGAGAACCCGGATGGGAGCTTGTTTATCCGTGTTTCCCGGTTCACACGAAATCCTTCCACGGGGCTGATCCCGATCAGTAGCGAGCAGGTGCTCATTCAACAGAAATTCAGTCCGGTGGGCTTCGGTGGCTTTGTCCATATCGCTGGCGGTATGGTGTTTGGCAGTGATGGTTTCCTCTATATCGCGTGGGGAGACAACGAGCACGCGCCTAACAATGTCACTCCAGGCGTGCCGTTCTATCAGGATGCGCAGCGGGTTGACCGGGTATTCCAGTGTGCATTGATAGCCATCGATGTGGACTCTCAGGGAGGTGCGGTATCCTCGGCACCCACCCGCGCCTTGCAGGGAGCCACGGGGCCCAATGGCATTACCGGAGCCAGCCAGTCCTGCCCGCCGGGTCATCTTTGGTATCATGCGGACAACCACTCGGGGGTCGGATACTACATCCCGAAGACGAACTATTTCCACAAGGATAACAATGTCCCGGCGGCAGGAACAGCGGGAACAAGCCAGGGGTACATCTACACGCAGCATTCTGTTTCCAGTAACCGGAGTCTTGTCAGCTACAACTACGATGCCCACGGCCCGGCGCTCGAAGAGCACGTTGCCTTGGGTCTGCGCAATGCCTGGAAACTGGCAGCCGACCCCACGGATGGGGATATCGCCATGTTTGAGGTGGGGTCAAATTCAACAGACCTGACCCGGAATTTCGAGGAATTCAACGTCATGGAGCAGGGAGCCCAGGGAGGCAACTACGGCTGGCCTTATCGAGAGTCGAATGTGTCACAGGAATTTGAGACAGGCGTTACAAAAGGGCCGGGAGGAAACAGCGGAGTTCCCGTCTATCTCGGAGTGGAAACGGATCCTGTCTTTGCCTATTCCCATACTGACAATCCGGGAGGACGATCGGCGTCGGGTGGGGTGTTTTATTATGGAAGCCAACTAGGCTCTCTCAATGGCGAGCTGGTGGGAGGGGATCATAATGGAGACATATGGGCTGTTGACTATAAATCCGGAGGGGCACCGGTCGTGACTCATCTTCTTGATGCCGGGGTAAATATCCGCCAAATGACGGCCAGCCCCGATGGCGAAGACATCCTCTGGGTTAATGCCAGCAAGATCTACCGACTGGTCGATACCTCGGCATCTTCACCCGAGCCACCGGCCACACTGTCTGCTACCGGTGCGTTTGCGAGCTTGGCAACACTCGAGCCCCGAGCAGGGATGGTTTCCTTTGATCCTATCGCGCCACTTTGGTCGGATCGGGCAAAAAAATGGCGTTACATCGCGGTGCCCAATGACCTGGGGATAGACGGCGCATATGATCGCTCGGACGAGAAGATCGGCTTCTCAGAAAATGGCCCCTGGACATACCCCCGGGGAACGGTTCTGGTGAAGCATTTCTCCCTGCCACTCGACGAGGGTGACCCCGATAATCCTGCTACCTTGTTTAAGCTGGAGACGCGGTTTCTCGTGCATGGAGACGATGGTGAATACTACGGCTTCACTTACAAATGGAGGGATGACCAGACCGATGCCGACTTGATTCCTGACGGGGATACCAGCAGTTATGACAAAACGCTAACGGTGACCCGAAGTGACGATACCACCTACAATCAGACCTGGCAGTTCCCGTCGCGCAACCAGTGCTTTGATTGTCATCAGCCGTCGAGCGGATATGTGCTGGGGCCTCGCACTCGTCAGCTCAACAAGTTCTGGGACTATTCCAAGACGACAAGTGCTCACAGCAGTGCTTCGACTGCCACTCCAGCCAACCAGCTCATGACCCTTGACCAGCTTGGTCTGCTGAATTCAGATATTTCAGTATCGGAACTCATGACCTACCTGACCTCTGCGAAAATTTCAGATCAAACAGCGACTCTGGAACACCGGGTGATGTCCTATCTCGATTCCAACTGCGCGAGCTGTCACCAGCCAAGTGGTGCCGCTGGACGGGCGGATTTTGATGCCTTGCTCACCACCCCTCTGAACGACCCTGGCAAGAGGTTGATCAACTTCACTCCCCAGGCAGGTGATTTTGGACTTACCAATCCAATGATTGTGAAACCTGGAGACCCCCTGAATTCGTTGCTGTATCACCGGGATGCCAGTGTGACTTCCGGGATTATGATGCCACCGCTTGCCAAGACGATTGAGCATGATGATTATCTGCATGTTCTTTACAGGTGGATC
>JARFPV010000423.1 GCA_029288115.1 Akkermansiaceae bacterium
TTGATACGGTAGTAATCCTGATGGGAAACTTTGGCCGGATAAAATGCGCTGGCCTTGAGGATTTCAGTGACAATGGGAACGGGGAAATTTTTTTGCGCCTCTGTGCGGGAAGCTAGAGCGATTTTTTTCTGGGCGTCATTATGGTAGTATATGCCAGAACGATATTGTGTGCCCACATCGGCACCTTGGCGGTTCAAGGTGGTAGGGTCATGAAGCCTCCAGAACCAGCTGAGCAGCTGTTCATAGGTGATTTTTTTGGGATTGTAAACGACCCTGACTGCCTCGGTATGCCCGGTGGTTTCGGCACAAACCGCCTCATAGGTTGGGTTTTCAACATGCCCGCCCGTGAAGCCTGAGGTGACTGCATGCACGCCATCGATACGCTCGTAGACGGCCTCTACGCACCAGTAACATCCGGCTGCTAGTGTTGCGGATTCATAGCCCTCGGGCACAGCGGGAAGTTTGGCGGTCTTTTTCTTTTCCATGGATGTCTCGGATAATGTCGTTTGTTGGCTGGCGAGCATGACCAGTATCGCAGTCAGAACAGCGATGGGGTTCGTGATGATCAATAGTCGTCTCATGGCCGGATGGTAAGCGCATTCACATTCTGAGTCAAATCGACTGTGGTCCATTCACCTTTTACGGCTGTGATTGCCGGATTTTAGAGTTTCGCGGTAATGACGCATTGCTACAGGCATGAAGTCCTCCAGGGCTGTGATTCGTTTTGCATCTTGCGGGTGGGTTCTGAGGAACTCGGGCTTCTGTCCGCCGTGATGAAAGTGGTGACTCTTTAGCAATTGCCACAGAAGGATCGATTTTCTAGGATTGTAGCCCGCTTTTGCCATAAAAATAGCCCCCATCTTGTCGCTTTCATGCTCTTGCCTGCGAGAGAGTGGCAAGCTGTTGAAAACGTATGATCCCAATGTGTAGGCAGCGATGGCTTCTCCAGAATGATCGACATCATTGTGATCCAGCGCATGCCAGATCAGGGCGCCGCAGATAATGATACGAAGTGCCCTGAGCATTCGTTGCTCAGCATGGTTGGCTGTGGCGTGGGAAATTTCGTGACCCAGAACTGCGGCGAGTAAGGCATCATCATCGCCTGTAATGCGGAATAGTCCCGTGTTGATACCTACTTTCCCACCTGGTAGGCAGAAGGCATTCGGTGAGTTGTCCTTGAAAATGACAAACTCCCATTCGGCCCCGGGTAAGTCGATGACTGCTTGTAGCCTGTTGGCAACACGGTCAACGCGCTCGGTGTAGTGAGGATCGGTGCTAATTTTTTTGGTGCGTTTGAGATACTTGAACTCACGGATACCGTGGCTCTTCATCAAGGAACTTGGCTGTCTAACCGTCACGTTGCCCTCCTCATCGATCGCTGGGCGGTAGGC
>JARFPV010000451.1 GCA_029288115.1 Akkermansiaceae bacterium
CCAGTCGTCGGGCGCGACGTGGGACTTGAGCAGCTGGTTCGCTTTGGTTTCAGGTTCAAAAATCATGGTATGTTAGATGGATTCATTCATCGCTTTCTTTGCCACTCTGGTGACGTAAAGAGTGACTGCTAGGGTGGCTAACAGCCCGACTCCATACATCACCCACTCGGTGGTGGTTTTTTCGCGTTCTCCACCGGCGAGTTCAGCGAGATTTTTGAACAGGGAGCCGATGTAGACATAGAGGATGGTTCCGGGAAGCATGCCTAACCAGGAAGCACCGACATATTTCCAGAAGGGGATCTTGGTAACGCCGAGGCCGTAGTTCAAAAAGTTGAAGGGGAAGAGAGGTGAGAGGCGTAGGAGTAGAACGATTTTTGCTCCCTCACGGGAAATGGCGTTGTCGACGGCTTTGAACTTAGGGCGTGAGTCGATTTTCTTCCTCACCCAGCCACGGGCGAAGTACCGTCCAATGAGAAAAGCCAATGAAGCACCCACTACTGAGGCGATGGAAACGTAAACAGACCCCCAACGCACCCCGAACAAGACGCCCGCAGCCAGGGTGATGACAGATCCGGGAATAAAGAAAATCGTGGCGAGGATGTAGAGCCCAATAAAGACCACGGGTGCCCAGATGGGATCCAGCCCTGCGATATAATCGAGGATTTTCTGGAGCTGTTCGTTGATAGATACCATGGCGTGTTGATAGGAGTGTGGTTAGCATGACTTATTCCGGAAGACCAATCAAAGCCTGATTGATGAGGGGTACGAGATAGGGTGTAATTTAAGATTCCTGAATTCTGATTTCGAGTCTAGGTTTACTTCATGCATGATGATATTGAGAAAGTTTTGATAGACGAGGAAGTGATTCAGAAGCGTCTTGATTTGCTGGCTGAAAAGGTGACTGAGGAGTTCCGTGGGGAGTCGATTGTGGTGGTGGCCTTACTCAAGGGGGCGATATTGTTTATGGCTGATTTACTGAGGCGAGTGCCGTTGGCGATGGAGATCGAGTGCCTGAATGTGGCGAGTTATCATGGCGGCACTGAGAGCAGCGGTGAGGTGTCGTTTCTTGACCGCAAGTTGCCGGATGTCTCGGGGAAATCAGTTCTTTTGTTAGATGATATCTTGGATACCGGCAGGACGCTCGATGCGGTGATGAGGAAGCTCAAGGACCAGGGTGCCGAGGAAATCAAGACCTGTGTGTTGCTGACCAAGGATATTGAACGCGACATCACGCTGGAGGCTGATTTTTCCGGTTTTACGATTGGTGACGAGTTCGTTGTCGGTTATGGCTTGGATTATCAGGGGAAATATCGCAACCTTCCCTATGTTGGGATTCTTAAGAACTCAGCTATCTAACTTAATTGATGACCCCATGATTTGTTCTGCTATCCGAGAAATCGACAGCTTTTCCGCACTCTGCCGCCAAGAGGGGCAGCTAAATTGCGCGGTGATCCAAGGGCTTGACCTGAGATATGAAGACATTGATTGGCTGGGCCTACAGTGTGCGGGTGCTGTATTCTTGGGGTGTCACTTTCCTGACCGAATTGATTTGAATTCACTCCGCGATAAGGGGGCGATGATTTTTCCACGACTGCCTAATCTTCCCTACGATCCATACCGCCACTCGCTTTATACCCGGGAAGAGTTGATGAGAGGCTGGACGCTTTCCGCGGATCATAGTGTGGATAAACAAATCTATGAGCACTTTCACAGCAAGGGCGGCAACGCGCCTGACGTGATTGAGGCAATGACCCAGCGCATCCACGACCACGCCATCGATGATGCGTTGCGGGATTTGCTCGAAGGTCGCGTGGAACGTGATGGGAAGAAAAAAGTCGTTGCCGTTATGGGTGGGCACGGCACGCCGAGAACCGATCCCTACTATGCAAAGGTGGCGCACATCACACGTGATCTGACACGAAAAGGTTACTTCATTGCCTCGGGTGGCGGTCCGGGAACGATGGAAGCGGCGAACCTCGGTGCATGGATGTCGAATGCGGAGGATGCCATGCTTGATGAAGTGCTGGCAATGCTCGCTCACTCGCCTGTTTACACCGACCCTGGCTATATGATGCGCGCTCAGGAGGTTATCGATCTGCATCCGACCGGAGGCTCCAGCCTTGCTGTGCCAACATGGTTTTATGG
>JARFPV010000494.1 GCA_029288115.1 Akkermansiaceae bacterium
GAGACATAGAGACGATCGAGTCATGGCTCTAGAATACAGATCGACGAGTGAAGTTCATCTGGGCAGGAAAGCCATTCCCGAAGGATTACGGCGAGTTTGATATGTTCAACAGGCTGTTCTATCTTACTAGGTAATATTCAAAAGCAGCCGTGCTGGTAGGGTACGAGGTCTCACTCTGCAAACTGCTCAAGGATGGCTCCGACATGTGGCTCTACAACCCCATCGTCACACGCGAGGCATCCGGCACATCCGGCATGACCGCTGCGATGAATGCCAGTGTGAATTTCTCCACCTATGACGGCTGGGTCTGTGAGTTCTCCAAACACGGACACAACTCCTACCTCATCCCCGAGGCCGACCCGAACCTCTCCGAGGAAGCGCGTGACCAACACGATATGTTGGGTTTCTATCAGGTGCTCGAAACTGAAGTGCTGCCAACCTATTACGATCGTCCAGACGATTGGTGGGATGTTGTACTCAACAGCATGAACGAGGTTGTACCATTCTTCGACTCCGACCGCATGGCTGACGAATACTATACCAAGATGTATAGCTAATAAATCGAAGATGCAGAACTCAAGTGCTGCAAGGTGCTTGAGTTGTCTTGCATCTTCTACCTCTGCTTCAGCAAAGCCTAATCATGTCGCGCACGAACTGGCGCCATAGAAAAAACAATCCCCGGATGGTGTAGCGGAAATGCCCGTCACCAGTCAGGCTGATCACACCCTGCTGTAAGTTGTGGTCAATCTGTCGTTTCATTTCGTGTTCGATTTCCTCCTCCAGGTGATCGGGATCCGGGATGGCAAGATCGTCATCCACAAATCCTTGTTTTAGTAGGAAATTACAATGGCTTCTGAGTAAATTGATGACGCACTCATTGGCACAGCTGATCTGATTCCAGTGGACACCGGGATTGGGTTTCAGGGTGGGGGAGAATGGAAAATTAGTCGTACGCCAAATGCCGTTGGTGATGTCTCGTGATGTCACCGTAAGATAGGAAAAGGTGACATTCGACTGCTCACACAGGCAGAGCGATACGACTGATCGCGTCTCTGCATTCCAGTAGAGCTGATAGATCTGTTCCATACCGCCAAGGTTCCAACCGCAGTCGTGGATGTGCTCATAACCGACCCGCTCCAAATTTCGTAAATGCTCACGGGCACTTGGAAATGCGGCCAGGCTGATGCGCATCCTTTCCTCGAGCTTGTTTTCTACCGGCATGCGCAATTTGCGAATCCGGGTGAGTAACTCCACCCAAGGCAGGAAAAACCATGCCACCATGGCGATTGCCCCCCAAAGAATACTCTCGGTGAGGAAATAGATGCAGAGCCCGGACGCCACCAGCATCAGCAGTGCGCCTAGTTTCCGCAACCAGGATGTCCTGCAAGCCCTCAGGGCATAACAGAACACAATCAGTGCCATCAGCGTGTAAAATTTCTGCATGGAAACAAAAGAAGATCCAGCGCCGCAGCCGCCCGCAGCACGTGGCGAATATGCCACGGCAAGCGGGGGATTGCAACTTGTGAAAACCTCACTATGCTGACAGCCATGGCGATTGAGACATTTGGAGAGCACGGCCCACAAATCCACGACTCGGCATTTGTAGCTGCTAGCGCTGACCTCATAGGCAGGGTAAGCGTCGGCGAGAACTCGAGTATTTGGTATAACACCACCCTACGTGGCGATATCAACGAGATTGTTGTCGGCCCGAATTCCAATGTGCAGGACAACGCCTGTGTGCATCTCGCCGATGACTACGGCGCCTACATTGGCGAGTTGGTCACCATCGGTCACAGTGCCATCATCCATGCCTGCACCATCAAGAATGAGGTGCTCGTTGGTATGGGTGCCTGTATTCTGGACGGAGCCGTCATCGGTGAGCGCAGTATCATTGGTGCCCAGACGTTGGTTACCGGAGGTATGGAAATCCCGCCGGGCTCGCTCGTGTTAGGAAGCCCAGGTAAGGTTGTAAAAACCCTGTCGCTCGATGAGCAGGCGGAAATCAGGAAATGGGCTGACAAATACGTGCAGGTGTCACGCAAATTTCTCAATCGACCTAACGGCGGAAAACTCTAAGTATAAAACTGAAAATGAAAGATCATGTGAGAGTCGAACCTGTCGCGCTGATGCCGACGTCTGCTGGCTGTGCAGTATTTCTTGGCAATGGCGAGAAAGTCATCGTCTTTTATATCGAACCAGCCATCGGTGCCTCAATCAATGCGGTCATGTCCGGCGTCAAACCACCACGTCCGCTTACCCATGATCTTTTTTCCCAGATGCTTGATGCCTTTGGCGCTCGTGTGGAAAAAGCCGTCATCGTCAAGGTGGAGGGAGAGGTGTTTTATGCGCGGCTCTATGTGGTTGCCGAAAACGAGATCATGGAGCGTAAGGTCATCGAAATTGATGCCCGTCCAAGCGATTGTCTGGCGCTCGCCGTACGGCAGGAAGCTCCGGTCTATGTGCGTGAACACGTCTGGGACGAGCTCCGCGATATGTCCGATGTGCTTGCCGAGCTCAAGGATAAGGCGGATGATGAGGTTTAGGGGGCCTGCTTCACAAACCCGTCGCTACGGCTGTTATTGGTCGCATTACTGTCCGTCTCGGTGGTCTGCACGGTAGAACTAACGGTTACGGGAGTTTCGTTGTTAGGTAACAGGACGGAGACTGGGTAAGTCTGGATGGCACCGGGAGCGAGGCTGCTGATGTTGATCGTCTGGGTGCCGGATGGGCTGTTGATGGTGAGTGGTGAGTTGATTAGTGTTTCTGTGCCACGGTTCTGCACGGTGACGAGCACCTGGGGTAGGGTTGAGTTGACTGAGGGCGGGACGAGCACCTGACTGGCAATGGCGGCATCATAGATTCCAGGTGTGCCGCTATTCATAATCCGGCCCAGATCGAGAATGCCAGTGCCGTATGCATTGTCTGCGCCGGGCAGTCCTGAATCATTTGCGTTCCCTAACACAAGGTCAGTCGCTTGTGAGGCAGTGAGGTTTTTTTCCGTCATGGTGGCTGCAATGGCACCGCTGATGAATGGTGCGCTTGCCGATGTGCCAGAGAACTGGGTCAGCTGTTCTTCACCCCAAGCAGCATTCACGGAATAGCCCGGTGCGGTGATGCCGAGGTTCTCTCCCGTGTTGGAAAAATCCAGATGTTCTCCCTGAGCCTCTACAGCACCCACGGCAATGACTCCCTCGTAGGCAGCCGGGTAGGCAACTGTTTCCAGCCCGGAGTTGCCGGATGATGCCACGATGACCGCTCCGCTCGACTGCGCGTATTCCACAGCGTTCCTAACAACATTGCTGTCGCCGTAGGACCCCATCGAGATGTTGATGACTTTCGCTCCAGCGTCCACGGCCTGAATGATACCATCGGCTAGGGTAAAGGAATCTGAGCTGCCAGAGTCATCTGTGATCCGAATCGATAAAATATCAGATGCAGGAGCAACTCCTGGCGTGAGCGGATGGTCGCCTGAAACGATCGATGCAACCGCCGTCCCATGTCCCAGCTGAGAGTCAGCCGTCAGCTCGGTCAGTGCGATCTGGGTGATTTTGCCTTTTTGTTGATCCAGCGCGAGGTGGCTGTTCACTCCGGAATCCAACACCGCAACCGTCACCCCTTTACCCCATTGTGAGTTGTCGCCAGTAACTCCTAGCCAGCTCAGGGCATTTCTGCCGAAGCCTGAGGCGCCTGCTTGAGCGGATGCATCAGGAGGCGTTGGGATGGTTACCAGATAGTTATAACCAAGTTCAGCGCCATCAATCCCGTCCAGGTCGCCACCCGGGCCAATACCAAAACGCACTGCCCGCAATTGATCAGATTTACCAAGCAGTTTCAAATTCCGATCACCTAGGCTGGCGAGGAATTTCCGGTAGTCCTCGTCCGTTTTGAACACCGCAATACGTTCGTTCTGTAGCGCAAATGGTGGCAATTCCTCGGCGATGCCTCCGCCAACCTTTCGTGCACCTGCCCGGGTGAGCGACTTGTTGGCTGACATCGGCGCTTGTGCGGTAGGGGTATGACTTTCCTCTGGTGTTTCGGCCATGGGCTCGTCCTCCTGGGGGCGACTAATCATAAACCCCGCTACCACAGCCAGTAGCAGGGTGATGATAGCAAGGATGGCGGTTCTGGAGGGCATGAGCGTTAAACAAGGCGAGGTGATGGATGTTTCGAATAAAAAACGTTTTGTCTCTCAGGAGGCAACGGCACAAACCACATTACATTGTCTGAGAGATCTTGCAGCCGAAAAATGTTTCGCAATTTTAGCTCCAAACGAGGATGCGTGAAAATAATATGGAAATGCCAAATCAAATTTTGTATGAACGCATATCGTCCGGTTAATTCTTCATCCCGACAGACTAACATTACAACCTATATTCCATACCAATGAAAACAATGACCCGTTTCGCAGCTATGGCCGCCGTCGTGCTGGCTAGCATCTTTATCAGTTCCTGCACACAGCCTGCACCAGTGTCTTCTCGCCCAGCGTATACACCGACAACCTATGTGCTGAAGCCGCGTATTACCATTCGCAATAACACTTATAAAACGCTTGTCGTCGGTGTGAGAGGTCCTGAGAGCCGTATGGTCTCGGTTCCAGCACGCAGCAGCCGTCTCGTTACCCTGCGTTCAGGAGTTTACAAGTATGCCGCTGCTGCTAAGAATACGCGCACTATTTCCGGATATAAGACATTTACCGCCAACAGAAGCTATACCTGGAATTTTGGAACCAGATAGATCCTACTAGCACAATCTTCTCAACGAGTCACATCCTCCGGGACGTGGCTCGTTTTGTTGCGGTCGTGATTCAGGCTTGGTATTTGTCCGGCGGAGTTTAAAAAACACACCATGTCCGCGCCGCGTATCGTTTTTATGGGAACGGGAGATATTGCCATCCCATCTTTTGAATGTCTGTTAGGAAAGGGGCTGGTTGCTTTGGTGACTCAGCCAGACAAACCAGTGGGCCGTAAACAGGTGCTCACACCTCCCAAAATCAAGCAGTTGGCGATCGAGCACGGGATTCCGGTGATGCAGCCGGAAAACGCGCGCGATAAATCATTTGTAGCAGAGCTCTCTGAGTTGAAACCCGATATCATCGTTGTGATGGCATACGGCCAGATACTCAATCAGAAGCTACTCGATATCCCGCCGCTAGCATTCATCAACCTGCATGCTTCTCTGCTGCCTAAATACCGGGGAGCAGCCTGTATTCAGGCAGCGATAGATGCGGGGGATACCACCACAGGTATTACCGTCATGCACGTGGTCAAAGCACTCGATGCAGGGGATATCATTTTCACAAAAGAAATACCCATTGGCAAATATGAGACCGGCGGAGAGTTGCACGACCGAATCACAGAGATGTCTCCTGAAGTGTTATTGGAAGCTATAGAATTGCTTGCTAGCGGCAATGCACCCCGCATCCCACAGGATGAATCACAGATGAGTTATATCCCCAAACTCATGCGCAGCGATGGGGAAATCGACTGGTCATTACCCGCTGATCACATCGAGAGACGTATCCGTGCCTACGACCCCTGGCCCGGAACCTCCACGACATTCACTGAGACCACAGGAAGACACAAAGGGCGCAAGAAACGGTTGAAAATTTTCCCCCAGACAGAAGTCGTCGAACAGTCAGGAAAACCAGGCGAGGTAATCTCAGTGGACAGCTGTATGGTCGTGGCGTGCGGTGAAAATGCACTGGCAATCAACGAGCTCCAACCCGATGGTAGCCGCCGCATGACTTCCGCAGAATTTCTCCTCAGTTCGCCAGTTTCAGTAGGTGACCAGCTAGGCTGACTCGAGTTACTTAGTCTCAATCACCGAAATTGTGCCATCAGTTTCGGATTTGACCACTTCTCCGTCCACTAGAATCTCCACTTTGCATCCGGTGAGTAGGTCCTTGCGTCTACCGCCAGGTTTTGCCACGACTGGCTCTTGGTAGCTGATTCCCTCCGCATTGGTTTTGCTCACATACTTGATGACGGGTTCGAGCTTCCCGGACACGATATCGAGTTTCTCGGTGTGCAGTGTGACTGTCTGATTTGCAACGATTTTTTCGCATGACAGATTTCCAGTGCTCATCTTCTTTTCGCGTTCGGGTTTCAAGTAGCCCTGCACCTGGTAATATAGCGTGTAGTTGACTGACAGATCTGTGTATGTGTTCTTGGAGCGATTGCTCAGGGAAATCGTGTAGCCGCTCGGGTAGACACGATCAACAGTTCTGGGCGCGAGTTTTTTGATGCTCTTGTCTTGGAATTTTCTCAGACTCAAACGGATGTCATTTCCCACCGCCAGCCTCTTGCCATTGGCGACAACATACTTCTGGTCATTCTCGCTGAGGAGATCGATTTTAAATGAACTCTTACGTCCACTTTTCATCCGCACAGTGACCCTCTTTGTTTTTGCATCATACCCCGTCAGTTCAGCAAAAAAACTCTTCGTCTTATCCTGGCTCTGAAACCGCCGGATCTCTGCGGATGCATCAAAACATGTTAAAAATACAATACCCAGTAGTGCAATTGCCTGTCTCATGACTAGCTAATTCTATTCGATTGAGCGCGTTATGTCAAAAACTACACGGTTGGCAGTTCCTCACGTAAAAACGGAGCGGTGCGGGAGGTTTTGGATTTGGCGATGTGCTCGGGGGTGCCTTGGGTGACGATGCGACCACCTTTTTCCCCGGCTTCGGGACCGAGGTCGATGATGTAGTCCGCTTCGGCCATGATGGCGGTGTGGTGCTCGATGACAACGACAGTGTGGCCTTCATCGACGAGTCGGTGCAGCACATCGATGAGTTTTTCCACATCCTGCTGGTGCAGCCCAATGCTAGGTTCCTCGATTAGATAGAGGTGGTTTTTTTGTCCAGCCCCCTTGCGTACAGTTTTGCGTCCCTTGGTAAGTTCGGATACAAGTTTGATACGCTGCGCCTCACCGCCGGAAACAGTGGGGGAGGGTTGGCCGAGTTGGAGATAGCCTAATCCGGTGTCGTCTAGCAGTTTAAGTGTGCGATGCAGTTTCGGTTGAGCTGAAAAGAATTCGGCGGCCTCGCGGATGCTCATCCTGAGAACTTCACCGATGTTCTTTCCATTGTAGCGGACGTCGAGTGTAGGCAAATTATAGCGCATTTCGTGGCACGACTCGCAGGGAATCCAGGTGGTGGGCAGGAAATCCATCTCCAGCTTGATGCGGCCGTTGCCCTTGCATTCAGGGCACTGGCCTTCCGCATTGTTAAATGAGAACCGTGACGCGGTGTAGCCGCGGGTACGTGCATCGGGGAGCTGGGCAAAGAGTTGGCGAATGGTGTCAAAAAGTTTGACGTAGGTTGCCGGGCAGGAGCGTGAAGTTTTTCCTATCGGGGTTTGATCAACTTCGTAGCAGGATTTTATACCTTCAAAACCGGTGGCGGTTTTGAAGGGGTTTTGAGTGTTGGATGTTGAGTGTTGAGTTGTTTTTCGGGCGAGGCGACCGGAGGTCGCCGCCACAGCGAGGCAGCCGCGCATGAGGGAGGACTTGCCGCAACCTGAAACACCGGTGAGCACAGTGAGCCGACCTAATGGAATACGGGCGTCAATGCCCCTGAGGTTGTTGGCGGTGCAACCGTTGACGCGCAACCAACCGGATTTTGCGGTGGGCTTGGGAATGCTGCGTCGGGGGGCAAGTTTTGAATTTTGAGTGTTGAGTGTTGAGTTTTTAAATAGCCGGCCCCCTTCGACTCCTGCGCCGGGGCCGAGTTCGATCAGGGAATTTGCCCGTGATATGGTTTCGTCATCGTGTTCCACAACTAGCAATGAATTGCCCCGTTTTCTGAGTGATTCCAAGGTGTCGAGCAGCTTGACATTGTCACGTGGGTGCAGGCCAATGGTTGGCTCATCAAGCACGTAAAGCACGCCCCGTAGATTGCTGCCGAGCTGGGCGGCCAGACGGATTCGCTGGGACTCTCCACCGGAGAGGGTGTCCGCTGAACGGTCGAGCTGAAGGTATCCAAGGCCTACGTGATTCAGAAAATGGAGTCGTTGAATGATTTCGGGAAGAATATCCCGCGCGATGATTTTTTCCCTACCTGTGAATGCCCATCCTTCTAACAAACTTATAGCATCCACCACGGAGAGCTTATTGACGGAGTGGATAGGGTGATTGTGAATCAACACGTGGCGGGAGTCCTCACGCAACCGGGCGCCATGGCAACTTGGGCAGGTGACTGAATGTTGAGCTTTGAGTTTTGAGTTTTGAGTTTGAAGTTCCTCGTGGATTTCAGCCTCGAGTTCTGAGTTATACTGATCTTTCTTGGAGCGATTGCTGGTCGCTGTTACGGTGCCGTAGCCTCGGCATTCTGGGCACCATCCGCGATGTGAGTTGAACGAGAAATGATGCGGATCGGGTTCCTCGAAGGATCTGCCGGTAGCTTCAGATACACGTTGGGTGCTGAATGTTTGGAGTTTGGGATTTGATGTTTGGAGTTTAACAGCGCAGCTGCCTTTACCAAGGGTGAGAGCTTGTTCCGTAGAATCACAAACGGCGAAAATGTCGTGCGGTTGATAGCGTTTCAACGGTTGAAAACCCTCGGTTTCCATGAGCTCGCCATCAACTAACAGATGTTTGATTCCTTTCGTAGCTGCGGCTGCGGCTATGTCCGTGTGATAACCTTTGCGGGCACGAACAAGGGGAGCTAGTATGAGTAGCTTTTTATTTTTTCGCCTCAGTGCCTTGATCTGCTTTTCGATGGCTTCGGGAGTCTGGGAAACCACGGGTTCACCGGATTCTGGACAGTGTTGGATGCCTAGTTTGGCGTAGAGAAGACGTAGGAAATGATAGATTTCTGTAACCGTTCCGGTGGTGGACTTGCCTCCACCACGGGAGACTCGCTGCTCAATGGCGACGGTAGGGGGAAGTCCAGTGATGCGGTCCACGTCGGGTTTTTCCAGCTGCCCTGCAAACTGACGTGCGTAGGGTGACATCGAATCGAGAAAACGCCGCTGGCCTTCCGCAAAAACGATGTCGAATGCGAGGGTGGATTTTCCAGATCCTGATAAACCGGTGACGACGACGAGCTCATCTCGCGGTATATCCACGGTGATATTCTTCAGGTTGTGCTCCCTTGCTCCGCTGATTTGGATGGCGTTAGAAGTAGAAGCCTTTTTCAAACTCTTGCTCTTTGTTGAGGCTTTGGTGGAGTCCTCTGCTCCCCGAAGGGCTACGGCTGTTTCTGTTTTTTGTTTGAGTATCTGTTCCGGTGTGCCTGTGAAGACGATTTTCCCTCCGTCTTTACCTGGCCCTGGTCCGAGGTCGATGAGATGGTCTGCGGAGCGGATAACATCAAGATTATGCTCAATGACTAACAGAGTGTGGCCTGATTCTGTAAGGCGGTGGAAAACCTGCAAGAGCTTCTCGACATCAACAAAATGCAAACCCGTTGTTGGTTCATCCAAAATAAGAAGGAGAGGGGAGGAATTGGTGGTGTTTGTTAGGAGTTTGCAAAGTTTGAGACGCTGTGATTCACCGCCGGACAGAGTATTCAGTGGTTGGCCTAGGCGGAGGTAGCCGAGCCCGACGTCAATGAGTGGCTGCAGGCTGGTGGTGATTTTGTTCAGCAGGCGATGTTCCTTGGCATCGGTCTCGATGCTGGATGCCATATCGACGGCCTCGGTGATGGTCATGGCGAGCATCCCGGCGATGTTTCTGCCACGGTAATTGATTTCGAGCGCTTTTGCCGTATAGCGTTTGCCATCGCATTCCGGACAGGTGATGTAGAGATCAGAGAGGAACTGCATCTCGACTTTTTCAAAACCGTTACCAAGGCAACGTTGGCAGCGACCCGTGCCGGAGTTGAAGGAAAAATACCCCGGTGTAAGGTTGTCCGCAATGGCATCGGGAGTGTTGGCAAAAAGTTGCCGTATCGCCTCGAATGCACCGGAGTGCACAGCTGGTGTGGAGCGGGGAGTGCGCGTAAGCGGCGACTGGTCGATGAGATCCACCCCACGGATATGTTCCGAACCCTTGATCGACTTGATGGGTGCAGCTTCATCGGTGGCTGTCAGGCCTGTCTCTTATACACATCTCCGAGCCCACGAGACATATCTGCTTATCGCGTATGCCGTCTTCTGCTTGTAAAGGGGGGGGGGGGGGGGGGGGGGGGG
>JARFPV010000480.1 GCA_029288115.1 Akkermansiaceae bacterium
GAGTGTATGTAGGAACGGGAAATGTTATTTTTAGTCTGCATCCCTCTGAGAACTATTTTCCCAAAAATAAGCACGGCGTTGTGTATTCGTTTGGTTTACCGGGAGTAGATGAAATCGATAAGATGGGCAGTGGAACGAAAAAATAATTAAGATGAAAAAGATTCTAGTATTCAGTTTGCTGTTAGTGGGGAGTCTTTCTGCTCAGCGCCAGTTTACCGTCAAAGTTCCGGATGGTGTAGCATTCAAAGCCGAAAGCATCGTAAGTGAAGGGACGAAAATCTCAGCGGAAGTCTACACTCCTGCGGATGCAGGCTCCAAGAAATTGCCGACAATATTGATGAGTCACGGGTGGGGTGGGACGGCTGAGGGTTTAAGGCCTGATGCCATGCTCTTTGCTAAGTCCGGCTTTATGGTGGTTGCCATCGATTACCGGGGCTGGGGAAATAGCGAGGCAAGATTGGTTCTCAGTGGTGAAAAGACAGTCAAGAACGGCAAGTTGACGGCAGAAGTCAAAGAGGTGAGGGAAGTGGTGGATCCTATCGATCAAACTACTGATATCTTTAATGCCTTGCAGTGGCTGCAGGGGCATGCCCGGTGCGATACGTCAAGGATAGGGCTCTGGGGCTCTTCATTTTCGGGTGGCCATGTAGTTTACGTCGCCGCCCGTGACCCCCGTGTGAAAGCCTTTGTTAGTCAAGTAGGCTCCATGGACCAACGTTGGGTATGGAAACATCCTCAACTCCGCAAGCAGATGTTTCAAATCTCTGGTGAGAGAACGAGAGGGAAAATGGGCTATCCGGAGCCAGGGCAGAAATTCAACAACATGAAAGGTGTGCCAATCATGGAAAAGCTCATGCAATACGCTCCCATCGAAGACGCCCACAGAGTGAGCCCCAACTGCGCCAAACTATTCATCATTGCCGAGAAAGAGGAGCTGTTTGACAATCGTGAACACTCTATCAAAGCTCACGCTCAGGCCAAAGGGATCAAAAAGCTAGTAACGATCAAAGGAATCAAACACTACGGAATTTATCACGAAAAACGCAAAGAAGCCCAACAACTCGCCCTCAGCTGGTTTATTGAGCACCTGAAGAAGTGATTTTTGTTAGGTTTTGCTGAGGTACACTAGGAAATCTGCAGGGGGCAGGTATGCTGTTGGTCTCTTGAAAATCAAATTTTAATATGTATCCGGGGTGCGATTTTTTCTGAGGGCTTCGCAATGGTAGGACAGCTTTGCAAGCTGTCGGCAACCCACTGCGTCCTTCGTAGACTCTGGCGAAGTAGGATGGAGTGATCAACCCAAGCCCGCCGTATCCACACATCCTGCCGACCCCGCAGGCGCGGGGTCCTACTTTCATCCCGATCATCACCTCTTTGCGAAGCCCTCAGAAAAATTCGCAAAAATTGTGTTTTCCGATTGACGGTCGCGTCATTGACGCATTTTCTCACGTAATGAAAACAACCCTGCTTGCCGGTGTTGCCGGTTTTGGATTCATCGCTGCGCCTGCCCATGCGAGCCTTATCTTTCTG
>JARFPV010000485.1 GCA_029288115.1 Akkermansiaceae bacterium
TCCCAATTGTGGTAAATGACGACCATTTCATCGGGGGGCGCGGTGTCTCCGTATTCCCATTCCGGGATGTCGGGTGCCTGAGGCGAGATCTTGGAAACCGGATGGATGTTAAGGATTTTGTCCAATGACCTCCGAGCCATGACGTGGCCTTCCAACAGAGAATTGGATGCTAGTCGGTTCGCTCCATGAAGACCCGTGCAAGCGACCTCCCCTATGGCAAAAAGTCCTCGAATGTCGGTTCGACCGTCGATATCGGTGACCACACCACCGCACTGGTAGTGGGCAGCAGGGACAACTGGGATGGGTTCTTTTTCGCAGTCATGTCCGAATTCCAATAGTGTTTTGTAAATATGTGGGAAGCGGTCTTTCATAAAGCCCTTCGGCTTGTGAGTGACATCAAGATAGACACACGCTGCGCCGGTTTTTTTGAGCTCATGGTCAATGGCGCGGGCAACGATGTCACGCGGGGCGAGTGACTTGCGATCGTCGTATTTCTCCATGAATTCATATCCCTCTTCATCGCGTAGGATGCCGCCCTCGCCTCGCACGGCCTCAGAGACCAGGAACGACCGAGCTTTGGCTCCCGTGGCAGCGGGGTTGAAAAAACAGGTAGGGTGAAACTGGACAAATTCCATATTGGCGATGGTGGCGCCTGCACGCCACGCCATCGCCACGCCGTCACCGGTGGAGCTGTCGGGATTGGTCGTATAGAGGTAAACTTTGCCACAGCCACCCGTAGCAAGGATGACGCGATCCGACCGGAATGTGTGAACTTCACCGGATTTCTCATTCAGAACATACGCACCGAGCACCCGGTCCTCCGAGACCATGCCGAGTTTGCCCGAGGTGATCAGGTCGATGGCAAAATGCTCGTCGAGCAGTTTGATGTTTTTGTGCTTCCGAGCGGATTCAATCAACGACTCGGCTATTTCGCGGCCAGTGGTGTCCTTAGCGTGGAGAATGCGCCGATGGCTGTGGCCACCTTCTTTTCCCAGCGAGAAGGCCTTGCCGTCTTTGTCGAATTCCACACCGCAATCGATTAGCTCCTGGATCGTCTCAGCGCCTTCGGATAGAATGGTGCGAACTGCCGATTCGTCACACAGTCCGGCACCCGCATCCAACGTATCCTCCACATGGCTCTCTACGTTGTCACCTTGCTCACGCAGGTCCTCCGGCAACACACTGGCAATGCCGCCCTGTGCCCATGCGGTATTGGAGTCCATCGGTTTCCCCTTCGTCAGCACGGTTACGCTGCCGTGCTCCGCCGCGCGAATAGCGAACGCGAGCCCGGCAATACCGCTGCCAATTACGAGGAAGTCTGAGTCCATGCGCGCGCAGTTTATCGACCACGCGAGCTATGTCCAGCATGCAACGTAGTCCTGCTAGCGGAAGACAAAGAGCTTTTTAAGCCCCCACCATGCTCCCTTACCCACGGCACCAATCGGGCCGGGCACAGATTTCCGGCTAATCGTGAGTGTTAGTTTACTGAATGCAGCATGTTTTTGCATCGCTTTGATTTTACCTTCGAGGGAATCCAGATCGCTTTGCACGCGGGTTAGCTCTTTCTCCACCTCCAGGGTTTCTTTGACTGTTTTTGCCTGTCTGAGCAGGGCTCTCAGTCTGTCGCGTAGAGCACGCATGTTTTTGATTTTTGCCTGAAGATCAATCCATTGTTCGGTCACATCTTCCACTTCGATATTTCTAGAAGTCACCTTGCCGAGCGTGGCTAGGTCATCCATCGTGCCGGGGAGGGCGTTCTTCGGGATGCGCAGCCTGAGCCGCGCATAGGAGTCACCGTCGTCGTTGCTGTTGATGGTTTCCAAATACCCTCCTCGTTTTTTGACGATGACCTGGGCTTTGTGCGATGCATTTCCAACATCGCTCGTTTCAATACGCATCGTCCCTGTCCTTAAAAGGATACGTGTGGAAGCCGCCCTATAGCCACTGGCAGACGCCGATACAGGAGCCGGACTCGGCGGTGATAAATATGAGGAACAGGATACAGTGCAAAGAGTGAGAAGACCGATGACGGGAATAGATGGATATTTCATAGTGCTGGAAAAACAGCACAAAGGACGAGGGCGGTCAACTCTTTTGTGCTAAAAAAACAGCATTTACGCAGGCAGGTATGCGAGTATGTAATGAGCTTACTAAGCAGCGGAAGTGGGCTAAAATGGAATGTCGTCATTCACCAGATCATCTGGTGATGGTTCTGTTTGGCCGGCATTTGACGCCTGACTGGGTGCCTGGCCAGAATTGCCACCGCCAGAGCTACCCGCGCCGACGATTTTCCAGCAGTTGAGATTCACGTAGTATTTGCCTTTGTATTCGTTACCGCGGATGTCGAAATTGACGGTGACATCCTGGTCTTGCTCGAAGTTGTCGAGCCACGAGCACTTGTCCTTGATGAGCTCGAACTTGATGTCTTGTGGATAATTTTCATCCCCGGTTGTGAGTACGAATTCACGTTTGGTGAATCCGCTGGGGAAGGTTTGGGTATCGAATTTTACTTTGAGTTTTCCTGTGGCTTCGTACATGGCGGTATTTTAGGAGTGGTTTTGTAAGATGGCGAATGAAAAAATCGGCAATGGGAAAATCATCCCCCCAATCGTGGGTCGAAATTGAATGCTGCAGTTCCGAAATGTTCGATTTTTGAGAAATCTGGATGTTGTGGGTTGAGGAGAATGTTCGTTTCCTCTGGTATGATGACCGAGGGGATGCGGAGCGCGAGCTGACTGCCGGCCCGTAACCAGTCGTCACCAACTTCCATTGTTAACTGTCCCGGTGGATACTTTCGCCAACCATCGGGTAGAATGTTTGCTGGATAGTCCGATACCATTTGTTTGGGGATACCGATCTCTATCATGCGATATGGTTTTGATCGACTCAGCGGGGTGGTCAGGTGGACCAGCAGCTCCAGAGCGCACAATGCCTGGCTGCCGCCAAGGTAAACCATTGGTTTGCCGGGGGAGTTCCATCTGCCGCCGTATTTCCTTGCACCTTCGCCTGAAAGGGCGTCGTCAGCCCAACGAGGTGCCACGATGCGATACCCGGTGACCATGTCTGGTTTTTTTCCGCCCATGACGATTTATTTTGAAGGTTTAGCAAAAAACCCCGTGATCCACACGACCGAGTAAGTTCTCCACTTCACGGGCGCCGAACTCTGTGTCAGCGTAGGAAAGGGGAGACTCGCCAGCAGTTCCTGGGTTTTCTGATTTGAGCCACTCGCGGGCTGCGTCTTTGGTCTCAAACACCTCCATGCACAGCCCAAACAAGCGGGCAAAACGCACGATGCGCTCACTCTCAGGTGTTTCGAGGCGGCCCGACTTTTTACGGCGGTGCAGGGTGGCAGGGGAAATGCCGAGGTAGCGGCCGAGCTCTTCTTCGGGGATGCGCAAAAGATCCTGCAATAGGCGAAACTCGGCCATCGGTAGGCCATCCCGAAGCCTTTCCACAAGAGGCGTTTGCTCGGCAGTGGCAGACTCGCGCAGTGTGCCATCTGCAGGATCTGCAGTGGTTGCCTTGGGCAGGAAGGAAGTGACTAATGGAGTTTCATTGTATTTCATGTGGGGTCTTTTAAATCATCATATGAAATACTTCAAGTGATTTATTTCATTAGTTCACTTGATGGGCCGTGTTGCTGCGGGGTTATTCATATTGCCATTTCAGTATCCACGGGTCCTGGGTTTGTTTTTGCAACAACTTGAGCCTGTCCTTTCGTTCGTTGAGCTTGTCAGCGAACTGGGAGTCTTCGGCCAGGTTCTTGGTTTCAGCCGGATCGTTGATGACGTCGTAGAGTTCGAATTTTGGTCGGTGAATGTAGGAATAAACACTGCGGTTACCGTAATTGGCGTCGGTGCCTTTTTGAAATTGAGCCTGCCAGGTGGATGCTGCCCAAAGATCAGTGGCAAACGGGTAGGGAAGTGGCGAGGCGATATTCCAGATAAGTTTGTATTTTCTCCCGCGAACGGTGCGCATGGGGTAGTACATCTGAATTTCGTGGAATGTGTGTGAGCCCATGATTTCGTCCCAACCTTTGGGACTGTCTCTTATACACATCTCC
>JARFPV010000556.1 GCA_029288115.1 Akkermansiaceae bacterium
CTCCAAATGCGCGGCAGGAGTAAAAGTGTGATCAACGTGGGTGGCATGAAGGTGTTTCCCGAAGAAATCGAGGCGGTGCTCAATACTCATCCGAGGATCACGCAAAGCCGGGCGTTTGCCGGGCATCATGAAACAATCGGATCATTCCCGTGTGCGGAAATGGTCGTTAGAGACGGCATCGGGGCACCCACTCCTCCAGAACTCAGAAAACACTGTGCAGAGCATCTGGCTGCCTACAAAATCCCGATGCAATTCAAACAGGTTGAACAAATACCGCTCACCGCAAGCGGCAAGGTAAAGCGACACTAACAGGCAGAAAACCATGACGAGCGAAAATCATCCCGTAGCCATCATCGGCGCTGGCCCCGCTGGTTGCTGTTTGGCGTGCCTGCTCGCGCTACGCGGGATTCACTGCCTGGTTTATGATAATGATAAACGCCCCGGCCTCATGGTCGGGGAATCCTTGGTGCCCGCCGTTATCCCAATCCTGCGCAAGCTTGGCATCGAGGAACGTGTTGCAAAAATATCCGTATCAAAACCCGGAGCATCGTTTTTTCATGCCAGCGGAACACGGGTGCATCTGAAGTTCCAGAAACGCGGAGCCAACCAGCCGGGATACGCCTACAACGTGCCGCGCCCACAGTTCGACAACATCCTGCGGGAGCGGGCAGAGGAACTCGGGGTGCGCTTCATCAACCACAGAGCCGTGGTTCAAAAATCCACTTCGAGCGAGCGGGAAATCGAGCTCGCACCGGAGTCGCTGCAAGCCGCCGGCCTCGATACAACACAACACCCACGGTGGTTGTTAGACGGCTCGGGGCGAACCCGTTTGTTTGCCCGGACACTTGATATCGATGCCCAAAAAGGAGAACGCTTCGATGTCTCGTATTTCGCACACTTTGAGAATTTTACACACGATGAAGTCGAGGACGGACAAATCATCATCTCCATCCTCAATCACGGGTGGTCATGGCGCATCCCCCTACAGGGCAAGCTTTCGGTGGGTGTGGTCATCGACAAAAACGCAGCGAAGCTCTACGGCGACACCCCTGAGCAACGACTCGAAAAAATCATTTCCACAGATCCTTTACTCAAGGAAAAAAGCACCAACGCCCGCCGCGTAAGCGACGTGATGGTCTACACCAATTACCAGCTGATCAGCAAACGCAGCCATGGCCCGGGATGGATGATGCTTGGTGATGCCTTCGGGTTCGTTGACCCCATGCTATCCCCCGGACTGTTCATGGCTCTTGAATCCGCCAGATTGTTAGACGATCTGGTTTTCAGCCATGGGGTGCCCACATCGGACGAACCCGCCGGGGTAAAACAATACGGGCATGACCTACTCCACTGGCATCATGCCTGGCAGGAGCTGATCAATTACTTCTACGACGGACGCATCCTGCGAATGTACGAAGCAGGCAGCAAGCTCGCGATGGACAAGGGCAAATGGAACCCGGCTAAGATCATGGAGAGACATGTGCAGCGCGTGATCCAGGCGATGGCATCAGGCGCTGCGACCCGTTCGGGATACAACCGCAGACTGATCGATTTCACTGCACGCCGCCTCATTTGGGATGTGCCCGACGCTGAATTTTTCTCCGTGAAACAGTAAACTATTCCCAAGTGTAGGCCTTGGTATCAAACGTGAACCGTGACGAGGGGATCGCCTGATTAATGACGGGAGGGAAAAATTCTGTCGTCACCACAGTCCCGTCTTTTTGAGCCCAGCTGATGCGTTCCATAAACGATGTCTTGAGGTTCACCTGCAAGGTCATGTGCTGCATCACACGTTTCAGTTTGCCTTTCTTCGGCACCAGCACGGCGACGTAGCGGTCGTTCTTCTGGGTAACACCCGAGACAGTGAATGCCTTCATCAGACCCTCAAATGATGCGTCCTCGCCTATGCCTAGCGTCAGCAGCAATGGCTTCACCTTGCGGCTGTCCGCATCATGCCGGACAGCGGATTTTTTTTTCTCATCGAGAATATAGACTGATTTCCCATCGTAGATCGCGCTCTGCGCCGGTGGCTCGCCCAGCTGCCAGCGGAATGCCTTGCCGGGAACCAGCCAAAGATGCCCGGTGTTTTTGATCGGTTCAGTCAACGACGGCAGACGCCTTTCCTGACGCAGTTTCACGCTGACCGTTTTGTGCCCCGACTGCTTGGCTAAAGCCTGCCGCAGCGGCGCAAGATCATGCTGGGCACTGGCAACAGGCAGAAAACAAATCAGCGATAACATCGGTAAGAGCCGTGACATGCTTCAAGAAATACTGCGTATTCCCATATCCATCAACTGATATTCGGTTCGAAGTTGGGATTCTCCTCCAATAACAACCAAACCTGATGTGTTGCGGAGGACTACTTTCGGAAATCACCATTTTTCCACCTTCCTCCATACCCGCAATTTTCACGGTAGAAGCATCAAATCTTCACATACTTGCCCTATGGTTTCGAGCATGATGATAGAAAGCCGTATCCCGTCGTTTTGCCGTGAGGATTTGGATCAGCCTGTCACGTGGCAGGCCTTGAATGAAGTCCACATCCCATTGCCCTATGCTTTGGAAAAAATTGTTTCACAAGTGGTTCGCCAGATCCTCGTGTTTGCTCTGGCATTTATCCCCCTGAACTTCATTTTGACGATGACATTCCGACCCTTCATGCATTCGATCAAGCCGCTGATCTATGACACGGCGATCAGATCCAATATCTACATTGCTGTTGTGGTCGTCTCGCTTTGGGGGCTGTCTCGACTCAGATATCGGACATCGCTGAAGCGATTGCAGTTTCTTCTCCATATCATTCCCATCTTGCTGGTCACCTTGCAGATGACTTTTTCGTGGGGATGATAGATTATCAAAATACGGAGTCGGTCAGGCTCCATTATTCCATGGCAAGTGCATCGACAGACCTTGTATTGAAACCACCGGGTAATCCCTTATTTCTCTCCGTGTCTTCGGTGCTCCAATCACACCTTTTCCACAACCTCTGCCTTGCCACTGGCGATCGACTTGAACACGGCCTCCATCACAAGCTGGTCTTTCAAACCTTCTGGCCCATGGACCTTCGACTCCTTACCGTCCATAATGTCTTTGGAAAACTGGTCCATCTGCACTTCAAAATGATCGGTCTGCGGAAAATCTAACGGGTTCTTCGGATCGGACGACCATCCCTTCTGCCCACCCGTTCCGAAACATCGCGTCATACCAAAAGTCCCCTTGTCAGCAAAGGCAGTGAGCTGGTTGTACCGCATGTTAAACGAAGACAAGAGGTTCGCTGTTTTACCGGAAGCAAACTGCATCGTCCAGGTGATCGTTTCGTCCACCTCGGAAAATTTCTTGTTGTCCGTCTTGGTTTCCAAAGCACTCACAGTGACCGGCTCTTCACCAAAAATGTACCTCGCCCCCTGGATCACATACACGCCCACATCGAGCAACGCACCACCACCCATCGCTTTCTTGAGTCTCCAGCCATCCGAGCCGCCCATGCGAAAACCGAAGCCGGCATCGATGTGTCTGACGTTGCCAAAGGTCTTCTCCTTGGCAAAACGGATCATCTCCTTGTGGTGCGGTTCATACTGCAATCGATATGCCACACCCAGCTTCACCCCGGCTTTCTTGCAAGCCGTGATCATCTCACGACATTCACCCGAATCCATCGCCATCGGTTTTTCCACGTAGACATGTTTCCCCGCCTTGGCTGCCCGCAGTGTGAACTCCTTGTGCATCGAGTTCGGCAGCACAATGTAGATGACATCGATGTCCGGGTTATCGATCACCTTGTCGAAATTCTCGTAGTTATAAATTCCGCTGTCCTTAAAACCGTATTTATTTTTCCACTCTGCCGCCTTCTCAGGCGTGCCCGTAACCACCCCCGCCATATGGGCATGCTTGGTTTTTAACAAAGCGGGCCCGATGGATCTCCTGCTCAAACCACCCAATCCCACCACGGCCCAGCCGAGCTTCTTCTTTTTTCCTCCAGCTTCCTGCCCCTGCCCCTGGACAATCGATGCCGCCAGTCCGGCTCCAACAGCAGTTTTCAAAAATGGCCGACGTGTAATTGCATCCTCATTCATACACCGCAGTAAACACAACGGTGCCATCCTTGCCAAGAAGAAGGCACACACTGTTTGTGTTTAGCGGTTCCCTCGTGCGAAGTTCTCGCACAGGTTCAGTCCACCGAATCCGTTGCTTCCGGGATAAATCCCTGTTGGCGCACCTGAAAGGTCACCATTGAATCCACCAGTGATACGAAAGTGGATAGTTCCGATTCTCGGTGTGCTGATGCTGGTGATTTCCGTGACGGGGGTCACGCGTTTGCATCTGCAGACCGATGCTCTGGGGATTCTGCCCGACGACATCCCGTCGATCAGGGCACTGA
>JARFPV010000566.1 GCA_029288115.1 Akkermansiaceae bacterium
GAGCAACTTCGCTCGGAGCTGCCAAAATACGGGGGTATGTTCATCCAGTGTGAGGACGAGCTTGCTGCAGTTTCACTAGCCATAGGGGCCGCTTATTCGGGGCATCTCGCAATCACCGGATCGTCAGGCCCTGGGTTGGCACTCAAGGCGGAAGCCATGGGATACGCTTCGATGGCGGAGCTGCCGCTTATCGTGGTCAATATCCAACGTGGTGGTCCATCGACCGGAATGCCTACTTCCGTTGAGCAGTCGGATCTGATGCAAGCGATTTACGGATCGCACGGTGATGCTCCACGTGTTGTGCTCGCTCCGCGCAATGTGGAAGACTGCTTCTACACGGCGGTTGAGGCATGCCGGATCGCACGTGAGTATTCGACCCCCGTGGTGATCCTCTCCGATCAGGCGATTGCGACGCGTATCGAGGCATTTCCTGAGCCTGATCTGGAAAAACATTGGAATGATGCGGTGCTCGATCTCGATGAGCGTGGTGCTGACTTCAAACCGTATCCCATTGACCAACTTACACGTCATTCGCCTCCAGGATCGCGATCTGCGGAAGGTAAATACCCGGTTGTTACCGGCCTCGAGCATGATGAGTGGGGACATCCTTCGGGTAACCCGGAAAACCATGCCGCGATGACTACCAAACGGCGTAACAAACTGATCGCACTAGCCGAGTCTTTGCCAAAGCCTGACTTCTATGGAGACGATGAAGGTGACCTCCTGTTCATTGGTTGGGGGTCTACCTTTGGTCCTATTCGAGAAGCTACTGACAAGCTTCGTGAAGAGGGGTATAAGGTGGGATCTCTGCATATCCGCCATATTCACCCGCTACGTACAGACCTGGGTGAGATCTTTGAGCATTACAAGCACATCATTGTTCCGGAAATGAATGACTCTGGGGTCTATGGCATGGGTCAACTGGCCACCCTGCTGCGCGCAGTCACCTGTGACTCCCGCATTCAATCACTGAATAAAACCATGGGTATTACGTTCCGCGTGAAAGAGATCGTTGATGCCGCCACCGAAATTCTTAATTCTTAATTTATCATTCCAATGTCCGCTCCAGTAGAAAAACTCACCAAGAAGCAGCTTAAGGCAGATCATCCGACCTGGTGTCCGGGTTGTGGCGATTTTGCCGTGCTCGCTTCCTTTTTTAACGTCGTTCAAAAACTTGGCATCCCTCACGAAAAGGTTGTGTGTGTTGCTGGAATCGGGTGTTCATCGCGTTTTCCATATTTTGTGAATGCACACGGCATCCACTTTATTCACGGGCGTGCTCTGCCGCTCGCTACCGGGATTTCATTATCGCGACCTGACCTCCATGTATTTGTATTCGGTGGTGATGGCGATGGTTTCTCCATTGGTGGTAACCACCTGAATCACGCGGCGCGAAAAAATGTCAACCTTTCCTACGTGGTGATGGATAACCAAGTGTATGGCCTGACAAAAAACCAGACCAGTCCCACGACCCCAATTGGGCGTAGATCAAAGACTGACCCGCGTGGAGCCATCGATCGTCCCATCAACCCGATGGCACAGCTTGTCGCCAGTGGTGCCACCTTTATTGCGCGCACGCATGCCGCCCAGGTGAAGCACATGAACGAGATGTTCGAGCGTGCGATCCTCCATCCTGGATTTGCCGTCGTGGAGACACTGTCTGAGTGCACCATGTTCTTCCCCGGTGCCTTTGACTCCGGCAACCCGCGCAAGGGTGGGGCATTTGATCTCGTCGATGAAACGTCACGCAACATGGAGTGCACCGCAGAGGCGATGCAGCTTGCCGAGGAAACCGAAATCGCCCCTCCGGGCAAGTTTGGCGTTTACCTTGAAGCGCACCGCCCCACCAAAAACGATCTTGAGAACGAGTGGCTCAAGGATGCTCAGGCGAAGACCGCCGACCTTGCACCGAAGGATCTTCTCAGGAAACGCTTCGCAGCGATGCGGTAGGTTTAGCTGAAAAGTATTATTTACACAGGGGCGGTGAGAGCCACTGTCCTTATTGGGGGGCTCAGCAAGGTTTTGGAAACTGACCCTTTTGCGTTGAATGATGGAATGCCTTGATGTTGACTGGCAGGCGATACGCTAAGTTAACTGAACGAATTCCACATTTCCATGAAACACGAAACTATCTGCCTCCACGGCGGTCAGCAGCCTGACCCCGCCACCAATGCCTGTGCCGTTCCTGTCTACAAGACCAGCTCGTTTGTCTTTGATTCAACCGAACACGCGGCGAACTTATTTGCACTGAAGGAACTCGGGAATATTTACTCCCGCATCGGGAACCCGACGACCGACGTGCTTGAAAAACGTGTCTGTTTGTTAGAAGGTGCTCACGAGATGGCAGGGCTAGGGTTTGCCTCCGGAACGGCTGCTATTTTCAATAGCATCATCAACCTTGCCGAGAGCGGGGATAACATCGTGTCGGCACGTAACCTCTATGGCGGGTCCTACACACAGTTTAACGATATTCTTCCTAAGATGGGGATTGATGTGTCACTGGTTGATTCCACTGATCCGGCAAATTTTGAAGCTGCTATCAACGACAAGACGCGAGCCTTGTTTTGTGAGACGGTATCCAACCCTGCGCTCGAAGTGGCGGATCTGGAGGCAATCGCAGACATTGCCCATGCGCATGGCCTGCCGCTCATTGTGGACGCGACATTTTCAACACCGTATCTTACGAATCCTTTGGCACATGGTGCGGATATCGTTGTGCACTCACTGACGAAATGGTTCGGTGGTCACGGCATCGGTATCGGTGGGGTAGTGGTCGATTCCGGAAAATTCAACTGGGCGGGCGGCAAACATCCACTCTTTGATGAACCTGATACCTCTTACCACGGCCTGCGTTGGGGGCATGATCTGCCTGAGCCATTGGCACCACTCGCCTATATCCTTCGTATGCGCACAGTGCCACTGCGGAATGTAGGAGCGTGCATCAGCCCGGACAATGCCTGGCAGTTTCTCCAGGGGATTGAGACGCTGCCATTGCGCATGGAACGCCACTGTGAGAATGCGCTCAAGGTGGCCGAGTATCTCAAAGGGCACGATGCCGTTGAGTGGGTGCGTTTTCCCGGGCTGCCGGATGATCCTGAATATGACCGCAACCAGAAGTATCTCAAAGGCAAAGGCGGCGGTATGGTTGTCTTTGAATTGAAACAAGGTAGCGAGGCGGGACAGAAATTCATCGAGTCACTTAAACTTTTCCTTCATCTCGCCAACGTGGGTGATGCCAAGAGCCTGGCGATTCATCCGGCGACGACGACGCATAGTCAACTCAACGAGGAGCAACAACTCGCCGGAGGAATTACTCCAGGAATGGTGCGCCTTAACGTAGGCATCGAGAATATTGATGACATTATTGCAGATCTCGACCAGGCGCTTGCCTCACTTTCCTAGAACGAACCAACTAAGGATATCATGAAATGCTTTCTGCTATGGTTATTGCTGCTGCCGCTCAGTCTACAAGCTGACATCAAGGAAATTGATGCCTATTGGGCGGAGATTTCTCGATCGGTGAAAGAGGGCGATTTCCAAGCTTACAAGGCGACCTGCCATCCAGGCGCTGTGCTTGTGAGTGGTTCCAAAAAGCAGAGCTACCCGTTAAGCAAGGCACTCAAGCGTTGGAAAAAGGAGTTTGATGATACCAAGGCTGGGACTAGGAAATCGAGTGTGACATTCCGTTTTTCCCACCGCTATCACGACGCTACAACAGCACATGAGGCGGGGATCTTTATCTATGAGTTTTCCAATGATGCAGGTGAGTCTGCCAAGGAATATGTCTGGTTTGAGGTTCTGTTAGTCAAGGAGAATGGCAAGTGGCTAACCATGATGGAGTATCAAAAAACTCCTGCTACGAAGCAAGATTGGGAGAAGTTGAAGCCTTATAACGTCAAAGGTAAGTAACTATTTCATCGTGCTGAATTGGACTGTGTTTATTCTGAGAGGGAGTTGTTTGGTGTCTTTGAAATCACGTGTGTATGTAGTTTCATAGATGATCTTTATCTTGATGGAGGTAGTGTATTTGATACGCTGTCCGATCATGAAAGTTCAACATCATAGTGCTAGGTCTGTTTTTGTTGGGGTGTTTTTATTTGGGTTGTCGGGATATTCTCTCGTAGATGCCCAGCTAAGGCGGAGTGCAGCGGATCAGGCAGCCTTTCGGAAGCATGTCGCCCAAATCGGTGATAGCGCGCTGGCTCCTTTTAAAAAAGACGGCCGATTCGGTGGGATGGCTGGTAGTGGTGCGTTTGATGCTGCCAACCCAGCATACATGCTAATGGGGTTTTCAGTGAACTTGAAGACATCTGATAGAGGTAATGAAAAATTTGATGTTACCTTGATTCGTTTTGAAAATGTTACGGTTGCAAAGCAATCTGCAGAATTTCAGGTGAGGAACCTGAAGGCTCCATTGCCAATTAAAACACGTCCGCCTTTGGGTCGGCAACCCGGTGAAGGCAGTCTCAATGTGGGAAGCTTGAGCTATTATTTGGGAACTGCCAGTGCAACGACAGCGGGCAGAGGTTATTTGAGCTACAAGCACGAGGCACTTGCATGGCAAGGGCAATGGTTAATCAAAGTCTTGGCTCAGTCGTCGAAGAGAAGCAGAGCAGCCTCAATTAAGTCGCTTGAGAAAGAGTTGCTGGCAAACTTGCTTTCAAGCACATCGGGTGAGAAAGCTGTGCCATGGAGACGGGTAACTGCGCGTGTTGTTGCACCTATTGTTCCTGCCAATCCTGTCGCCCCTGCTGCCCCAATAGCGCAACCACGGCGTAAGGTGTTAATTTCAGCAGAAGACCTATGGGGTGGGCTATTGAAGGGGTTAAAAGCAGGAAATGTTGATAGGGGAGAGGTTTCGAAGGCCCAGGTGAAGGCTGGTGCACTTCCGGGAGGGGGGCGCGTTAGAAGGTTGTCTGCTGAAAGGATACTTAGATTAAAAAATGGTGTCACCCTACCTTTCGAAATTACAATGAGCACGTACAGTAATGAAGTCTTGGCGATGAAGGCTACGGCAATGATATCAGAGCAGATTAAAGCAACAGTGACTAAAAAATCTGATGTCAAAGTTCAGGAGCTAGCGGGATCCGGTCCTATGCGTTTTGGTGACGAAGGCTATTTTCTTGCGTGTGACATGGAGCAAAAACCCGGGGCGCTGGGAGGTAAGCTGTATCACTACTTCACCGTCGTTAGAAACGGGCAATGGGTGTTTACCATGAACTCAACCTCAAATAAGACCAATCCAGGTAATGATGTTAAAATTCTGATAGAAAATGTAATGAGCCGATTAGTAGGAGGGACTGGTGGCATCGTTCCCAAACTTGCACCCAAAGCTCCCCAGCCTGCCCCCATACCGAAAGGAGTCCTTGTCCCAGAGCTTGCCCCGGAGGCTGTATGGGGT
>JARFPV010000648.1 GCA_029288115.1 Akkermansiaceae bacterium
ATGACAGTGGGCTTGTTGATGACATGCGCTGGCTTGCAGAGGCTGCCGGTGCCCGGGTAAGACTCATTGCCGAGGTCAAGACCCGCGCCAAAGTCGTGGCCGTTGGGTTCCTGGGGAACACACGTTTTTCAAATCGTAAACTTGCCGGCGTGACCAAGCTGAAGGCTGGTGGCGTGATGAGCGATGCGTCGATCCTGTCCGCACGCCGCAACATACTGGATCATTACCGCGGTTTCGGTTTTGCTGATGTTGGTATCAGCCACCGTATCCAGCCGACCAATGTCGCTGGCTCCGCCGAGCTTATCTTTGTGATCGAAGAGGGTGCCAAAGCCGAAGTCCGCAAGATTCGCTTTATTGGAAACAACGCATACGATGACAAACTTCTGGAGAAGGAAATGAAGACCAAGGAAAAGGGATTCTTTTCATTCCTCACCAAGTCGGGTCGTATCGACCCCCAGAAGCTCGACCAAGATCTCGACAACGTTCTGGATTACTATCGTGACCGCGGTTACCTGCGCGTGTCAGCCACACTGCAGCGAGCCCCTATCGGTGACGGCCGTGTGGATCTGATCATCACCATCCGTGAGGGAGCCAAGTACACGGTTGCCGCTGTTGGTTTTGGCAAAATGACCGTCTTCCAAGCATCTGAGCTTACCCCATCACTGACGTTGAATGCCGGTGACGGCTACTCCGTTTCCAAGATGCGTGATGACGTTACCATGATCCGTAAGTATTACGGTTCACGTGGATACGCCGATGCCGCAGTCAGCCCGGACATCCGCAATGTGACACCTACCTCCGTTTCCATTACCTACCGCATCGTTGAAGGCCGCCGCTATCTCGTGGGTCGTGTCACCATCGAGGGTAACGACAAGACCCAGGACCGCGTCATCCGCCGCGAACTGCCATTGAAACCCGGTGACAACATGAACACCGTTGAACTGGAGACCACACGCAAGCGTCTGCAGAACATGAACTACTTCAATAACGTCCAGGCAACCGCATCCCCAAGCGATCAGCCAGGATACCGGGACATCAATATCCTGGTGAGTGAGAAAAAAACCGGTTCGATCAGCTTCGGTATCGGGTTTAGCTCCGTGGACAGCATCGTTGGTTACATCAACCTGGAGCAGACCAACTTCGATATCACCAACTGGGGCCGCTTTACTGGTGCGGGTCAGCGTTTCAGCAGTCGCGTCCAACTGGGTAGTGAGCGCACCGACTTCCGCCTCGCTTGGGAAGAGCCATGGTTCATGGGCCGTCGCCTCGCACTCGGCACGGAGTTTTTCTATCGGGATGCTCTTTACTACAGCTCGGAGTACGAGCAGAGCCAATACGGTTTTGCGCTATCGCTGCGTAAGCCACTCGGTAAACGATCCTACCTCCGCGGTGAATATCGTATCGAAAAAATCACCATCGATGTGGATTCATCCACGCTCGCACTCACTGCACCCCGGTCCTTGTTCAATCGTGAGAATGGCGATTTTGTCCGCAGCGCACTCAGCCTGAACTACGTTTATGACAGCCGCGACAGCAACAAGCTTCCTCGCAAGGGTCACAAACTGGACTTCGGGCTCACCTACGCTGGTGGCCTTGTTGGAGGTGATGTGGATGTCTTTATCGTGTCCGGCTCCGGCTCCAAGCACTGGTCACTCTGGGGTGACAGCATCCTTAACGTTAAGGGTGCCTTTACCGTTGCGGATACCCACAGCGACACCAGGTTCGTGCCCGTGTTCGATCGCCAGCACCTCGGTGGCCCACACTCACTGCGTGGCTTTGACAACCGCAACGTTGGTCCGCGTGACCCTGCCACAGGTGAGGTTCTCGGTGGTAACACTTCCGCCTTTGCCTCCGTCGAATACACCTTCCCGCTTATGGAGCGTGTCCGCGGTGCCGTGTTTTACGACATCGGTGTGGTCAATGCCGGGTCATGGAAATTCGGTTCGAATTTCTACCACGACGCCGGTTTCGGTGTGCGCCTGAACCTTCCGTTCGGTCCGCTCGCCATCGACTACGCAATCCCACTCGGCACACCATCCGGCGACAAAGCAGCCGACGAGGGTGGCCAGTTCCAGTTCTATCTGGACTACAAGTTCTAATCGTCTGACGGATAACCAATTTAAAAGCCCCCAGGTCTTGCGACCTGGGGGCTTTTCCTATTATGTATTTTCCGATGTTCCTGGATGTTACTCTAGGAAATTCTTTTTTGAGCTTACTTGCTCACGATGACTTTCGTGCCGGCCCATTGGTCGCCGAGGCGGAGGAGTCCTTCGGGGGCATCTTTCTTGGTGAGCAGGATGATCAGCTCGACGAGGGCGAAAAACGGGACAAGCAGCGCGACGTTGCGGATCAGTCCGGGATTCCAGTTTCCGGAAAGGCTCTGGCCGTCAGTGGTAACGGCTTTCAGGCCGATGATTTTTTTGCCGAGGCTTTGTCCATCGAGAAACGGCAGGCAGTCCCGCACGAGAATGTAGGCCATACCCACGAAGGAGAGTAGGAAACCAAGTGTGGCGGAAACCTGGCCCAGGATTGTTGAGATCAGTGTGGCTGCCACGGTTGCGATGACGGCATCGATCAGATAAGCCCCAGCACGTTGTCCCAGGCTAGCCTGTGTGTCGGTTGGTGACTGTGTGGGCTCGATGGCGCTGGCGGTGGCTTCCGCTGCGGTGGTCTGGTCGGTGTCTTCGTTTGTTGTTGCTGTATCTGTCATCAATGGGATGGGTTGTTCATCAGGCTGACGGATGCGGCTAGATTCCATGCAGAAAAACTTGAGCGTCTTGACACGCGTTCTTTCTTGCCAAGGTATGAAGGGGCAAGGATGATGTCGGTTATATGGATGCGATACGTGCAGATTCGATCGTTAAGGAGTATGGCGATGTCCGTGCATTGGACAATGCCAGCATCGCCATCGAAAAAGGTGAATTGTTTTTTCTGTTAGGATCTAGCGGCTGTGGCAAAACCACCTTGTTGCGTTGTATCGCAGGGCTGGAAACACCGACGTCTGGTCGGATTTTTTATGGTGACAAGGATGTGACCAAGCTGCCTACGCACAAGCGGGAGGCGGCGATGATGTTTCAGAGCTATGCGTTGTGGCCGCATATGAATGTGGGCCAGAACATCGGTTTCGGTTTGGAAGAGAGGAAGGTGGACAAAAAAGAGATCGAGCACCGCGTTGAGGAAGCGCTTGAGATGGTGCACCTCGGAGGGTTTGGTGATCGCAGGATCGACCAGATGTCGGGTGGTCAGCAGCAGCGTGTTGCGCTGGCGCGTGCATTGGTCGTGAAACCGAAATGTCTGCTGCTCGATGAGCCGTTGTCGAACCTTGATGCTAAGCTGCGTCTTGAGATGCGCAGTGAAATCCGCCGTATTGTGAAGGAGAATAATCTCACGGGTGTGTATGTGACTCATGATCAGGAGGAAGCACTATCCATGGCAGACCGCATGGCGATTCTCGATCGCGGGCGTATTGTCCAGAGTGGAACGCCGGAGGATATTTATAGAAACCCGCTCAGTGCGCACGTCGCCGGGTTTATCGGGGAAACCAATCTGATGGAAGCCACGGTGCATAGCATCGAACGTGATGACGGTGTCTTGCAAGTGCGTCTAACATCCCCGTCTGGCGAGTTCCACGGTCATGTGACGCGGGGCAATTGGCGACCCAGTGAGGGTTCCAAGGTTCTGGTGTCCGTGCGCCCTGAGGCACTGTACGCGGACAATTCCGGCGTGCCGATTAACCGGGTGATCGGTGAAGTGACCGAGCGCATGTATCTCGGCAGTAATGTGCAGTATAAGGTGAAGGGCGCGGGCGATCTGCACTGGCATGTTACCGAGACCAACCCTCAATCGATGCGTGAACCGGGTGATCGTGTTGTGCTTACGGCTGACCCTGCGGATGTAGTCATTTTAAAGACATGAATAAGTGGATGAACAGCAAGGTCATGGTCGCCGTCGCGCTCGTCCTCTGCGTGGCAGCCCCCATCTTGCTCAGTAAAAAACAGGACGGCGGTAATGTGACGGTGGAAAATGCCGATCGTAGAATCAATATCATCACCCCTCACAATGAAACGATCAGGCGTGAGTTCGGCGAGGCGTTTCAAGAATGGTGGAAACAGAAGACCGGTGAGACGGTTTATGTGAACTGGCTCACACCTGGAGGCACGTCTGAGATCCGTAAGATCCTCAATGGCAAGTATGCTGCTGCTGCAAAAGTCGGCGACGAGGGCGTTGGCATTGATGTGTTTTTTGGCGGTGGCGATTATGATTTCCGTAAGCAGGCGCAGGCGGGTCACCTTGCCAAGCTGGAGGTGTTTGAAAAGCACCCCAAGTGGTTTGGTGACGACGTGATACCGGCAAATTTTACAGGTGAAATCTACTACGACCCCGATCATGCATGGGTCGGTGTGTGTTTGTCGCGTTTTGGTATCTGCTACAACGTTGATTCACTGAAGAGGCTCAAAATCGAACCGCCTGCGAAGTGGTCTGACCTTGGTGACCCGAAGTATTTTGGCTCTATTGCTCTCGCTGACCCGTCAAAAAGCGGTTCCGTCTCCCGGGCGTTTGAGATGCTCATCCAGGAGCAGATCCACGCGGCGATGGCCACCATGAAACGTAAACCCGGCGAGACCCGTGAGCAGCTCGACATGCGTGCACGCAGCACCGGCTGGGACAATGGAGTTAACCTGATCCAGAAGATCGCCGCGAACGCACGCTACTTCACCGACAGCGCTACCAAGATTCCCCACGACGTTGCCCA
>JARFPV010000654.1 GCA_029288115.1 Akkermansiaceae bacterium
GTTCAAGATCAAGCAACAGCGGATCGAGTGCTACGGAACTAATCGCATTGTATGGACTGTTGTCGCCACCAGTCTCGTTGATTGGGAGAAGCTGTAAAAATCCAACACGGTGCTCAGCTGCCCAATCCACCATTTCGCGCATCGCTTTGGTATTCCCGACACCCAAGTCACCGTCCCGCCGGAGTGAAAAAACGGGAACTAAGATACCCAGCCGTCGGAGCTGATTCAAATCTACGTCAACCATGCGGGGATATCACATGCTACTTAACGGGATGCAACCGCAAACGATGACAACCTCCGCAATTGAGCCAATTTCAGCTTGTCAACAGAGCGGCACATCACCGAGGATGATTCCACTATGAAGACACCACCCCTCAAAATCGTTCTACTTGCTTTATCTTCAGTCGCAGTCTGCTGTGCATTCACATCATGCGGCGCACCAGACCCAGGACTGCAAGGCGAACTGGAACGTGACATCCTCAGCGCTGCCGAAAACCGTGAACCGGGAAACACCACGGGGCCACAGCAGGCTCAAGGCTCAAAGAACTACGGACACGGAGGATTTTAATCAATCCCCCAACCTGTTTTTCTAGAACTCGTATTTCGCCGATAGGCTGACAGAGTGAAAGCGAGACTTATAATCTCCTTGAAGAGCTAATGGAGCTGAGCTTCCAACTTTACGATCCGAGAACGCATACTGGTAGGCAAAGTCCCAAGACCATGACTCCCCTTGGTGACCAACACCAAATGTCAGCCATTGGCGGTCGGCATCTGAAACGGCTGGCGTGAATGTGCTGTCTGGCTGGCTGTTCTCGATGTAGTTGTAGCCAAAACTAATACTGTATCCGTTCCCCAATTGACGCGTGGCACCGATGCCGTAGATCAGGTTATTGTTCCAGTTGAATGGGATCGGAAGGTTTGCACCCACAGCTACGGGTGTATTTTTCAAATTTAAGGTATTGAGCTTCTCCCATTGCACCCACTCGATGTTTGCTTCGATGTTCCATTTGGAATTGGGACGGTATGAATAACCAACTGCGAGAGTTGCTGGAGTCATAAACCCAAGACTGGAGTCCATTTTCACTCCAAGTGCTTTCGATGATCCTTCAACGTCAAAGTTTGTCCTGCTACGATATACGAGACCAAACGCATGCTGCTCATTCGGCTGCCATCGGGCACTGATCGTCCATGAAACAGCCACATCATCACCAGCAAATTCAAGGACGGGACCTCCCGGGGCAGCAAACAAACCTGTGTGCAGTTCACCTTCAAGCTGGCTCACACCAACGCCGAAACCTAATGAAAAAGTGTCGCTTACCTTGTATCCAGCAACAGCCCAGAGCGTCGCATACAAAATCTCGGCTTTTACTGCACCGGTTGCATTTCGAAACGGGCTGTTATTGCCCCACTCGGTGCTCAAACCAAAAGGCGTGTTGATTCCAAAACCGAGCACCCACTGGTCGTTGACTGGTTTTGCAAAATAAATCTGTGGGATGGCCTGCCACTTGTCCTTGGCCGACAAAGACGTCCCCGCGACTTTCGCATCGAGTCCAAGGTTTACACTGTAAAGCCCCACTTGAAGGGTTTCCTCGCTGAGCTGAGTCAGGCCCGCTGCGTTGTAATAGACTGCCGCTGCCGTGTTAGCGGTCGCGACGAAGGCATTACCTCTGGAAGTGGCTTCCGGAGACTGCACCGGAATATAAAAACCGTTACCCATGGCAGGCACGGTGAAAGCGGCTGCAAGCGCAGCACATGTAAGGATGGATTTGTGTGTTGTTTTCATAGCTAGTCGAATATGGTGTGTTCTTCGGTTAGAAATACTGAGCAG
>JARFPV010000655.1 GCA_029288115.1 Akkermansiaceae bacterium
ATGGGCTATAAGAAAACCAGTCACCGCTGGCTCACCGCATGGGACATCCCCAAGGCTGCCGCGAAGCCCCAGCCGAAAAAAGAACCCGACGCCCTGCCCGACGCCGCATGACCTAAGCCACAACACGATTGATGAATGAACCACCCGCGCCAACCAACCGGGTGGTTTTTTGTGTAACGTCCTGCTCCTCCGTCATGTATGCCTCTGTAATGAGATGTTTGATTCTATGCCTCAGCGGATTCCTCATGAGCCTGTTTTCAGGAGCCGCAGAGGAAAAGCGCACCTGGCAGGACGAGGTGATTTACTTCATGCTGACGGATCGGTTTTTCGACGGTGATCCGACGAATAACTCACCCAAGGGTGCCGCGGCAAATCTGCACGACCCCAAGCAAAACGACATCGATAGCTATCACGGTGGTGACTTCCGTGGTATCGAGATCGCGCTGGAGCATCATTATTTTAACAACCTCGGCATTACTGCCATTTGGATCACCCCTCCTGTCCGCAATGTCTGGAATACCTCTTATGACATGAACGACAAGGGCAAGACAGGTTACCATGGATACTGGACACAGGATTTTATGGACATCGATCCGCACCTTACCTCCGCAACCAAAATGGACGGCACCCCCTACCCCGAAGGACGCGACGGCCGTATGGCGCACTATCGCGACCTCATCAATCTCGCCCACCGCAAGGGAATCCGAATCATCCAGGACATCGTCTGCAACCACACGGGCCCGGTTTTTTATTACGACACTAACGGCAACGGAAAGTTTGACCGCTTCGGAAAAAACGAGTGGATCACTCCCTACAAACGCGACGGGTTCCACTCTAACACAAAGTGGGCAAAACTCCCGGAGTGGAATATCGACCGGACCCAGCCTGCGGGGCCTGTTACCGTATTCGGCAAGACCATCCCGTTGACCGGCATACTAGGCCGCATGGAGACTTACGGCCGTAAAGGTTTTAACGGCGACAGCCTCGGCAAGAGAGACGGCGAGGAAGTGATGTGCGATTTTTTTAGCCTGCGCGACATATGGACCGATCCGTCAGCAAAGCACTACGATGAACTGGTCGATGAGTTTGTCCGTATCTTTGCATTCTACATCGAGGAAATTGGCGTTGACGGGTTACGCATCGATACCATCAAACACGTCCACCATCAGTTCTGGGCTGACTTCACGTCGCGGCTTCGAAAAAAAATCGGCCACCGGGCAAAGGATGTGATCCTATTTGGAGAAGCCTACGACGGTGCACCTGAAGTGCTAGGAAAATACACCTACAGCACGAACAGCAATGACGTCTCGATTGGTGGCATGCTGAATTTTCAGATGTGCTGGGCCATGCGCAACTACCTGCGACACGGCGGCAAGAACTTCGGCCACGCCAACGGCATTGAGCGCGCGATGAGTGACCTGCACGGTGGACCAAGGAATGGCACGCGCCCCTACTACAATGCACAACCTGGACCCGATGGACTCAACGCTCGCCAGAAATCGATCACTTTCATTGAGAATCACGACGGCATCAACCGATTCCGGGTGGACAACATCACCTCACGCCGCAACACGCTTGCCAATGCCATGGTGCTCACCCTGGAGGGAATCCCTTGCCTCTACTACGGCACGGAAAATGGCCTGCACGACACCCGGGGAAAGATTGGACCAGACACAGAAACCGGACGACTAACCTTCATCCGCACCAACAAAGGCGAACAGGTCAAACGAATCCAGACGTCAGATGCCTTTCGAGCCACCCGCGCATTGATTCAGGCCCGCAAGCATCTACCCGCCCTTCGCCGCGGCCGCACCGCCCCACTCTGGCTGGATAGCCGGAAGTCCAAACACGACGACGGCACATTTCTCTATGCTCGCTATATTCCCGGCAATCCGGAAGACACGGTATTAGTCGGTTTTAACCTGAGCCAGAACGACAGCACCCTCAGCCCGGCATTGATTTCTTCCCAGCAGCACCCCCTTGTTCCCGAAGGCACCGTCTTCGAGCGTATTCCCCTCGCAGGCATCGATGCGCCGGGCACACCACCCGAATTTGCCACAGTAGCCGCCAACGAACGCATCAACCTGCCACTGAAATCCGATGGCGTATCCATATGGCGCGTAAAAAAACAAACCAAACAGTCGCAAGGGAAATGATTTTTATAAGCTGAATTCCTATTTGCTTCCCATCCGAATCAATCTTAACCTTAAGTTAGTCTCCACTCCCCGGCCATGCTCCATCCAAATCATCTCCGCACTCAAAATAGCCGTTCAGGATTTACCCTGGTGGAACTCCTTGTCGTCATCGCCATCATTGCCGTGCTGGCGGCACTCACGTTCTCCGTCGTCAAACGCGCACTCCTCAAGGGAAAACAAGCGACATGCGTGAACCTGATGCGCAACGTCGAGATCGGTATGGAAGCGTATTTCATGGAGCAAAACCGCCCACCGCTGCCACCACACAAGGATGATTATGACTCTATCCTGGGCGACCCCGGCGGATTATATTCTACCGCGCCTCTCATTTCTGTACTCCTCGGCGACGACGACCTTACATGGGAGGAAAACACCGGGGACACCTTTGATATGAGCAAACTCAATCCAAAACGGATTCAGTACCTTGAGCTCACCCTAGCAAGTCCGGGCGAAGCTGGATTGAGAAACGATGGTAGGCTCTATGATGCGTGGGATCGCGAGATGATGATCGCCATCAATTCACGTCTTCAGTATAACGAATTCAGCAACGGCTTCCGGGACGAAAGACTGCACACATGGGGCCTCGCCGAATGGGCCGAGATCAAACCAGGCACTCAGAATTACGTCATGTGGTCCTATGGCGCCGATGGCGTCAAAGGTAAAGGTAGCGATCACAGGTTCGCTGGATCCGATGACGTTAAATCATTCTAGAAAATGAAATACCTCTTCATCCTCACCTTGCTTACCTCAGTTCTGCACGCGCAGTGGTCAGATGCTCAGAAACAACTCATCTCAACGATCAAGCCGACCGAGAGTGAGACAGGCTGGATGCGCATCAACTGGCGCACGAATTTATGGCAGGCACGCATGGAAGCTGCCAAGTCCAACAAGCCGATCTACCTCTGGGAAATGGACGGCCATCCGCTCGGCTGCACCTGAAACAACGGCGTGACCGACAGGTTGTTGGTCTTTTCAAATGCCGAGGTGCAGAAGCTGCTCAAGGAAAAATTCATTCCGGTAGCATGCAACGATTGGTACCAGCGCCGCCGAAAAGACGCCGAGGGTGAGTTCTTCCGCTCTGTCGCCAACCAGGGACCACGCAAAGGTAAGGGTGGCTCAACAAGACAAGGGCACTACGTGCTCAGCGCCGGAGGAACATTGCTGGGATTCAACAACAATCGTGGCCCTGAACGTCGGCTGCAAATGATGCGCTCAGCATTGGAAAAATGGAACCGCCTGCCTGCCACCGACAAGCAAGCCAAGGTGCCTGCGCACGGCAAATTGGATGCCAAATACCACCGTGCACTACCCGAGGGAGCAGCGGTCATCAAGTCCTTCACACGTGCACTCAACAAGCGCGGCAACCATTTCACTCACCTCACAGGAGAGATTCCGGGTAAGCTGGCAGCCGTCGATCACCTCTGGATCAAGCCGGAGGAACTGGCACAGATCTCTCAGCTATTCCACTCCGGAAGTGGTGCCCTACCCGTCCCATTGGCGCACCGTATCGCCCGCTATCACCTCATGGACAGCACCCGTGGCGAGCCACCATTCTGGAAAAAAGAGGAAATCAAAGACCTCTCCATCAGCATGGTCAAAAATGGTAAACTGACAGGTAAGTTTTCAATGGCGACCGACGACGGCAAGCGTGGCTACTCAGGCACACTCACTGGTCAGTTAACCTTCGGAAAAGACGCCCAACTCATCGACTTCGAACTACTCGCCACGGGCAATCATTGGGGCGAAGGCCGATACACGCGCGGTGCCCGCCCCGGCAAGACCCCCCTCGCGATCTATTTCAAGCATGTCGCCCGGCCCAAGGCAGCCGATCTCATACCACCCCAAGGAATTCACTGGGAAAGAGGATACTGGCAGGCAGAAAGGTAGGGATGCCTCGCCGAGGCGTCCGCCAATCAGGCCTTACGGCACCTGCGTTTCTTTCATCGCAGCTTTAAGGATCGGCTCTGGTGACGATCCATCATCCGGCAGCAATCGGTGACGCATGACATGCGGAAACACAGCCTGCACATGATCGGGATGCACTGCCTCCTGCCCGTCCAGAAATGCTGCCGCCTGTGCCGCACGCATCAGCGCGAGTGAGGCACGCACCGAAATCGTATGACTCCCACCGGCCGCACGGCGCACTGTTTCGCACAGGCTGATGAGGTAATGGTTCAGGTTACTGGAAATCGGCAGCTTGGCCGCACGTTGCTGCAGCTCCATTATCTCCTGGGTATCTAACAATGGATCGCGTGACGTGCCATTGATCTCACCCGCAGCGTGTGCGTCGAGAATCGATTGCTGGGTCTCCGCATCGGGCAGAGACATCGGGATGGACAGGAGAAATCGGTCGAGCTGTGGCTCGGGCAACGGAAATGTTCCCGTGGACGAGGTAATATTCTGCGTCGCCACCACGAGGAACGGCTTTTCAAGTTCATGGGTTGAGCCATCGATCGTGACTTGCCCTTCATTCATCGATTCCAACAAAGCGGACTGCACGCGGGGCGATGTCCGGTTGATTTCATCCGCAAGTAACAAGTTGGCAAACACCGGGCCTCGCACAAATTCAAACTCCCCGTTGTGTTGTTTATAGAGATGGTATCCCAAAATATCCGAGGGCAACAAATCGGGGGTAAACTGAATGCGTTTGAACGTGCCACCGATACCATTGGCGAGCGTTTGGGCCAGTGATGTTTTACCCACACCCGGTGCACCTTCAATCAGGGCATGCCCTCGTGCGAGCAAGGCAGTGAGTAACAAGTCGCTCGCTTGCTCAGATCCGAGCACGGCGGATGAAAGTCGTTCCTTGAGTTGATGGAGCTGGTCAATCGGCATAAATCTCTCAACGATTCTCGCAGGAAATTCGTTAGGCGCAATCACAGACTGACCGAGATCACCTCCGCTTGTGAGATGAGTTGATCCGCTTTTGCAGCTCGGGTGTTAGATTACTATTCGCAAGCCACCGGGTTGCGGCCTCACGGTCACGCTGCAGGTAAATGCGCCCGTATCGCACCAATGACTCGTCTCTAGACTTCGGATTGCTGATGGTATTCGCCAGATTGATCGCCGCAATCGGATCCCGGTAAACAACGCGCCCTGAGTAACCTCTGACCGCTGAGTCTCGCATCGGTGAATCTGCCATCTGGTTGATTCGGCTCGCGGCGGCCTCGGAGTCACGATTGGCCCAGCTTGAAAACACGGCACTCATTCCCTTGGTTTGCCCCTGACTCTCGGGCAAGGAAGTCAGCCAAGCAACCGCCTTCGCGGGATCCTCTACGGCAAAGTCACGAGCCACCCTACTCACCGCGGTATCTCTCAATTTCCCCTCAGGCAGATTCTCTGACCACCTCGCAGCATCCGAGGCACTCCCAGCACGCAGCAGAGACGCAGCCACAAGGTTGATCATTTTATCGGCGTCCTCGTCGCCATTCGCAGAACGATTGAACACAAATTCTGTAGCCAGCATGGGGTCATTGTTAGATAGACCATACACCACCCCCCATTTGAGGTCATTGCGTTTTCTGCTCTCATCAGATTGGCTCTGATACCAAGCCAAGGCAGCACGTGGATCCGCACCAGCCCAGCCACCGAGACACGCTGCCATGTCCAGTTTTTTGCTATCCTTTCCAAACATCACCGCCTCTTCTCCTGCAAGCCCGCCCCAGGCGTAATGAAACTCCCTCCACTCGCTCGAGTTCGATGACATGTGGGTGATCTGCTCACGCATCAGCATCGCATTCTCTGCCGTCAGGCCCTCAAGTAATTTTGAAAATGCAATACGTCTCTCGATCGGATCATTGCTTGTCTGGATCAGACGCCCCAGAGACTTGATTCCATTTTCGGTCAGATTGACTTTTCCCGAGTTTCTGGAAGCGGTATCGCTGGCAAACCGGTTGCTGCGTGTCGCAGAACGAACATTCCTGGCGCCGGAAGATGCATTCGCCTGGGACCGCTCCGAGTAGCGACCGCCCGGCCTGTCCCCCGCTTCCGAAGAATCAGGCGACGGTTCCGCTGAAAATTTCTTTGAACCAACAACAAAGGCTATTACCGCAATGATTGCCCACGTCGAATGAATGATGAGTGAAGTTTTCATACTAATCCCCATGGATACGTGCAACCACAAGCGTTTCTTGCCGAATCGCTACCTAACTACCGTAAAACACTGGTGCAATGAGTCGATGCACCCTCAATGCGGACTGGATAGAGCCGTATGACACATGGTTCATTTTTTTTTGAACTAACCTTTGCCTTACTGCTTCATTTTTGCTATTATGAAGGCTCATTTGCTTTTTTAACCCATGAATCAGCCATTATTTGGAACCGACGGCATCCGTGGCGTTGCCAACGAATTTCCCATCACACCCGAAGTCGCCCTGCGCATCGGCCGTGCCGTCGCGCGCGTCCTCCAGTCCGACGGTCATCGGCGCCACAAGGTCGTGATTGGCAAGGACACCCGCCTCTCGGGTTACATGCTGGAAACCGCGATCACCAGCGGACTGGTGTCCGAGGGTTCACGTGTGCTGCTCACCGGTCCTGCGCCGACGCCTGCAGTCGCCCACCTCACCCGCTCGATGAACTGTGACGCCGGCATCATGCTCACAGCGTCGCACAACCCTTATCAGGATAACGGCATCAAGATTTTTGGTCGTGATGGTTTCAAGCTCAGTGATGAGTTGGAAAATGAAATTGAGAACATGATCCACGCCGATGAGCTCCCTCAGCCGGAAGGAGACCTGGGCAAGGCGATCCGCATCGACGACGCCATGGGGCGCTACATTGAGTTTACTAAAAATGCCGTGGGTGCCGGCTCTTTGAGAGGACTAAAGGTGGTGGTCGATTGCGCCAATGGTGCTGGCTATCACGTGGGCCCACTGATCTTTGAGGAACTGGGTGCCGAGGTGATCAAGATGTCCACCCACCCCGACGGGCGCAATATCAACGAGGGCTGTGGTGCCCTGCACCCTGAAAATGCCGCCGCCAAGGTCAAGGAAACCGGAGCCGATGTCGGTATTTGTTTTGATGGCGATGCCGACCGCGTTATCTTCTGCGATGAAAACGGACAGGTCATTGAAGGCGATCGCGTGCTCTGCCTGTGCGCCAAAGCACTGAAGGAAAAAGGAATGCTCAAAGGCGACACCTTGGTTGCCACCGTGATGAGCAACCTCGGTATGCGCGATGCCTTGGAAGCCGATGGCATTGCTCTGGAAACCACTGACGTAGGTGACCGGGCGGTGCTCGAGCGCATGCGTGAGAAAGGATTCAATCTCGGTGGTGAAAACTCAGGCCACATCATCTACTCGGACTACGCAACGACCGGCGATGGCATCATGAGCGCGCTGATGGTGCTTTCAATGATGCGGGAAAAACAGACCACGCTGTCGCAGCTCGCTGATTGCATGGTGTCCTACCCTCAGGTTCTGTTAGGACTGAATGTTTCCGAGAAACCACCGATCGAGACCATCCCGGAGATTCACGCGGCGATCCAGGCAGCCGAACAAGCATTCGCCGATAAAGGCCGCGTGTTTGTGCGCTACTCAGGCACCGAACGAAAAATCCGTGTGCTCACAGAGTGCGCGGACGCTGAGCTTGCTCAATCGCAGGCCGATGCCGTTGCCGACGCGATCAAACAAACCATCGGCGTCTAAACGTGGCGGCGACCTCCGGTCGCCAAGCCCTACAACCCTCTACACCAATGCCCCTAAAATTCCACCCACCAGTCGAACCCGAATTCTGGCCACTGCTTCAGGACTCCCCCATCGGCAGCCAGCTAATCGCGGGCAGGACATTGTTAGATTTTCAGCAGCAATATGCCAACGGTGTGGAAAATGCCCATCAGCTTGAAAACGCCTGGATCACAGGTGAAGACTGGCAGCTGCTGACCAATGCCACCGCACCGACTGCTCTCAAAACTAACTCCGGCACGGTTCTCGCATGGACCGGGGATCAAGACCCTGCCAACTGCAGCGATGAGGTCACCGCATCCGATGCTTCTTTTCTCATCCGCTACGCATGGGATTTCATCCAGATCAATGAAGACATCGTCGCCGCCCTCACGGACCCCGACCACCAGGGCGAGGTCAGCCCGGCTGCGCACATCGATGGCGTTGTGCACGTCGGTGAAGGCTCAAGAATCCTCCCCGGCGTGGTCATCGAAGGTAACATCGTCATCGGAAAAAACTGCAAGGTCGGCCCGAACTGCTACCTCCGTGGCTCCACCACCATCGGCGACGACTGCCACATCGGCCAAGCCGTCGAAATCAAAAACTCAATCGTCGGACACGGTTCATCGGTCGGTCACCTTTCCTACGTCGGCGACTCCGTCATCGGCGACAAGGTCAACTTTGGCGCCGGCACCATCACTTCCAACTTGCGTCACGACGGCTCAAACCACCGCAGTCTGGTCAGGGACAGCCTGATCGATACCGGACGCCGCAAATTTGGCGCCATCGTCGGCAACGGCAGCCACACCGGCATCCTCACCGCGATCTACCCCGGCCGCAAACTCGGCCCCAACTCCACCACCCGCCCAAACGACACCGTCGAACGCGACATCGTGGAGTAAAATTCACCACTCAAAACTCAACACTCAACATTTATTATGTGCGGAATTGTAGGATACACAGGAAAACGCTCGGCAATGCCGGTGCTCATCAGCGGACTCAAGAAGCTCGAATACCGCGGATATGACTCCGCAGGCATGGCCCTTTCTGGCGGCGATGGAATCGTTGTTAGAAAACAAAGCGGTAAGGTCGCCGGTCTCGCTGATCTCGTTGAGGAGGAGAAAAAGGCTCTTGGCGCTGCCCATAGCGGCATTGCACACACCCGCTGGGCGACCCACGGGCCACCAACCACGCTCAATGCACACCCGCACGAGGGCAATGAGGGCCGCGTCGTTCTCGTTCACAACGGCATCATTGAAAACCACAACGCCCTGCGTGACCGATTCAAGGCCGACGGCCATGTTTTTAAATCAGAGACCGATTCCGAGGTGCTTGCCCACCTCGTGGAATCTCATTACGATGGAGATTTGTTAGAAGCAGTGAAAAAATCCCTGCACGAAGTCGATGGCACGTACGGCATCACCTGCATGTGCAAGGACGAACCCGGCGTGCTTGTTGTTGCGCGCAGCGGTTCACCCATCGTCATCGGCCTGGGTGAGGACGAGACGATCGTTGCGTCGGATGCCTCTGCCGTGATCACCTACACACGCCAAGCGATCTACCTCGACGATGGCGACATCGCACGCATTGAGGGCAGCAAGGTGGATATCCAGAGCCTGCATTCAGGATCCGTGACCCGCGCCACCTCGGAGATCGATTGGTCACCGGACGCCGCGGAGAAAGGTGGCTACGAGCACTACATGCTCAAGGAGGTCTTCGAACAGCCGGAGGCAATCCGCAACACCATCCGCGGTCGTATCGATCTGAACCGAGGCACCGCCATCCTGTCTGGTCTTAACCTGACACCACGAGAACTTGTCGACATCCAACGCCTCCTCATCGTTGGCTGCGGCACCTCAATGAATGCCGGACTCATCGGCGAGTATGCGGTGGAGGATTTTGCCGGACTACCCGCGGAGGTTGAGCAGGCCGCCGAGTTCCGCTATCGTAACCCGATCGTTGGCAGCCGCGATATGGTGCTCGCCATTTCCCAATCGGGAGAAACCGCCGACACCCTCGCCGCTGTGCGTGAAGCCGTCGATAAGGGGTCACTGGTCGCAGCGCTGGTCAACGTGGTCGGCTCCACCATCGCCCGCGAGACCGGGCGCGGCATCTATCTGCATGCCGGACCGGAGATCAGCGTGGCATCCACCAAGGCATTCACCAGCCAGGTGTCTGTGCTGCTCATGATTGCTCTCAAGCTCGCACGCGCCAACCGCCTGTCACGCGAGGACGGCATCCAGATCGCCACCGAAATCGAACGACTCCCGGAACTCGTAGAAGCGGTTCTGGAAACCAACGACCAGATTGCCGAAGTTGCCGCGCATTACGCCGACTACGACAACGCGTTTTACATTGGCAGGGGTTTCATGTTCCCGGTCGCGCTCGAGGGTGCGTTGAAACTCAAAGAAATTTCCTACATCCACGCAGAAGGATACCACTCCGCCGAGCTCAAGCACGGCCCGATCGCACTGCTCGATGAAAAAATGCCCGTCATCGCACTTCTCAACCAAGGCCCCGGACAGGACAAGTCACTGAGCAACGTCGCCGAGTGCAAGGCACGTAATGCACCGGTGTTAGGCGTCATCACCGAAGGCGACGATGAAGCACGCAAGACTTGCGATCACGTCATCGAAATCCCTGCCTGCCCACAATTCACCTCCGTGGTCCCAGCCGCCGTCGCCCTGCAGCTGTTCTCCTACCACGTCGCCAGAATCCGTGGCTGCGCCATCGACCAGCCCCGCAACCTGGCAAAGAGCGTCACGGTGGAATAAGGAGGGTGGACACTCTTGTCCTCCTCATCTTCGGTAGGCTCGTCTCGCCGAGACGACCGTTCTAACAATGGCGGTCACCTCGGCGAGGTGACCCTACCCTTCCGGAAAAATCAGGAACGGCTTGAGCTTCTCCAGCGTTTTTTTCCCGATGCCGGACACCTCAAGCAGATCCTCCGGTTTGCGGTACGGTCTTTTGCCGATGATTGCATTCGCGGTTGCCTCCCCCACACCAGGCAACTGCATCAGCTGATTACGTGAGGCTTTGTTGATGTGGATTTTCCCGATGGGTTGCTGTTGCTTGTTGTTCCCGATCGCCAACTCAATTTCCCGCTCTTCCTTGCGCTGCGCCTGCCGCTCCTCGGGAAGTTTTTCCCAGTCGGTCCGACTCCACACCCCGAGCCCTTTTTTTGCAGCCTGCAGTTCAAGGTCAGCCAGCTGCGCTCGGTAATCATCGCGGTGCCGTCTATCCGGTGTCTCACGGTAAACCCCATACGCGCGGGCAAGACCTCGACTCACCAGCACCGACGCCAGGTCCTCACCATCCGCCGCCTGCACAAAGGCATAATACCGCTTAAAATCAGGATGCCCCCGCGCATCGGCAAAGGCAGTATAAACGGTGAATGGCTGAGCTAGGATTTTACAGGTTTCCTCCGTCGCTCTGACACCATACTCCATCGCCAGTTTGATCGACCCCTGAGCGCCTCCCCCCCACCTCGGTTATCCCGAAATACCGCCGCTGCGCCCGTAACCGACGCCCATCCGTCTCGTCATGAATCTTCGACTCCATACAATCCGCACCGTAGAGACGCACCGTGATCTCCCGCGCCTTGTGCCCCGGGCCATCCTTGTCAGCCGGCTTCGCCGGAATCTGGATTCGAAAACTATCCCCGTCCGCCCAATCCGTCGGGATCAGGGTGCAGTTTTCGATTTTTTTCAAATCAGCCGCCTGCGACACACATGCCACAAACACCGAAACCATCGCCACACACAAACGAAAGGTCGTTGTCAAACTTCCCAACGTCATTTTGCTCATGGACCAATTACTAACCCGCGCCACGCCGACTTGCAAGGGCTGGGGTCAGGGGTCAGGGGTCAGGAATTCCGGTAGGGCGGGTTTCGCCGAAACCGCCGCTTGATTCACACTACCCATGCCCTCCATTGTTGGTAATCCCCCTTCGCAGATGCTCTAGTTACCTTCTCATCTACTCTTGTCGGGCTTATTTTCGCCGCATACCAAACGATGATTTTCTCCGATGGTGTCTAACAACCATGACTCGAACAATACCCACATGCTCTTCGAAGATGATGTGAAAAGGGAACTTCTTGAGGTTGCGTCGTCTGATCTTGGGGAAGCATTGATCGGGGTGTTGTCCAGGATACCTACGTATCTTTTCGAGGGCAGACTCCAGATCAAGCCAAAATCGCTCATGCACCTTCTCCGAGATCTCGGCATGGCTTCGCGCAATCTCCCGTACATCCTTAACAGCCAGTCGGTGGTAAATCAGCTCCATCTAAGCCCTCCCACATGCCTTCAAGAACTCATCGTGAGTCAGCCCCTTCTCCTCTCCCGAGTCAAACTCGGCGGCTCTGCGCAATACCTCTTCATCCTCAACCCAATAATGAACCTCATCCAAACCTTCCAAGATAAAGGCGGCTATTTTCGCCCGATCTTTGGATGGAAGGCATGCCACGGCATCCTGAATTTCAGAGACTTTTGTCATGCCATACGAATACCATACAATGCTTATATTGCAATATTTTCATCGCCACACACAAACGAAAGGTCGTTGTCAAACTTCCCAACGCCATTTTGCTCATGGACCAATTACTAACCCGCGCCACGCCGACTTGCAAGGGCTGGGGTCAGGGG
>JARFPV010000675.1 GCA_029288115.1 Akkermansiaceae bacterium
CCCCCCCCCCCCCCCCCCCCCCACCCCCCCCCCCCCCCCCCACCCCCCCACTAGACAATCTTCGTCGGCAGCGTCAGATGTGTATAAGAGACAGGGTCCTTGCGGCGTCCTAACAGGTTTTTTAGATATCCGAGAATAAAATCGATATTCAAACTGCGCTCATGCGCTTCATCGATAATCAACGTATCATACTGGCGCAGGTCACGATCCCGCTGCGTCTCCGCCAGCAAAATCCCGTCCGTCATGAACTTGATCGTGGTCTCGTCCTTCACCTTCTCAACAAACCTCACCTGATAGCCGACGCGCTCGCCCAGCCCGGTTCCCATTTCCTCAGCCACCCTACGCGCCACCGTCGCAGCAGCCAGCCTCCTCGGCTGAGTACAACCAATCCTACCATCTTTACCTTCCTCGCACGCCAGTTCATACGCCATCTTCGGCAGCTGGGTGGTCTTACCACTCCCCGTCTCCCCCACCACAATCACAACCTGGTGCGATCGCATCGCCTTCAGGATCTCATCCCGACGCTGTGCCACAGGAAGATCCGGGTAATTGATTTGAGGAAGCTCAGGCACCGCGTCATGCTGGAAGGATTTACCAACCGCGAAAAGAGCGAAATGCGCGAAAATACACCCCATAATTCTTTCCTCCTATTCCACACAACGATGGACGCTTTTTCTCGACTCTTAGCCTGCGATTCCAGAGTCTCTGCGCGTGCAGACGATTGAGCAACTTTCAGAAACGTTCGGAATCGATAGCGAAGTCACATTCGACGAAGCCGCACCTGACTATCCCATGGTCAGGATTGAAAATGAACACGCAACTGCACGCATCGCGCTTCACGGAGCGCACCTGACTGATTACTGCCCACAAGGCGAAGACCCCGTCATTTTCACCAGTAGCACCGCCATCTACCGGGAAGGCAAGGCAATCCGCGGTGGCATCCCAGTTTGCTGGCCATGGTTCGGCCCGCACCCCGACGGTATGCCGTCACACGGCTACGCCCGCACAAGCTTCTGGACACTCGAAAAAACGGAGTCCACTCCCGTGGGCACGATCCTTGCCTTTTCCCTCCCCCCCCGCGATGGGTCAGGACTGGCCGCCGTGCTTGAGTTTTTGATCGGCCAACAGCTCCAGCTCACACTAAAAACAGTCAACGGCGGCGAAGTAGAGGAAACCTATAGCGAGGCGTTACACACCTACTTTGCGGTCAGCGACAGTCACCAGACATTCATTCACGGCCTGGATGGCGCAAGCTACATCGACACCGTTGGTGAGGAAACCATCCGCCAGCAATCTGGCGCCGTCAACTTCCCGGGAGAAGTCGACCGCATCTACCACAGCGACTCTGATCTGGTCGTCGAGGACACCGTCAAGCAACGTGAAATAGCAGTGTCCAAAACTGGCAGTCATAGCACCATCGTCTGGAATCCGGGACTCGAAAAAGGAACCGCCATGGACGACCTGCATAACAACGAAATCCATCGCTTCATCTGCGCTGAGTCCGGGAACGCACGCGCACAAAGCATCACACTCGCCCCCGGCACGTCACACACACTCACCCTCACCATTTCCACATCATCATGAGCGCAGATCTCACTACCGCACTTACCGAGGCCAAGGCTGTATTGTTCGATTTCGATGGCGTCATGCTCGATACCGAATGGCCAATCTATCAGACGTGGCTCAAACTGTTCCAAAGCGAAGGGCATGACCTCCCTCCTGACATTTACGTCAAATGCATTGGCAGTGATTTCGACACCTGGTCACCGGAAAAACACCTGGAGGAGCTGACGGGAAAGTCCTACGACTGGGAAACCGTGAACGCCGCACGCCAGGTAGAAATCGTCCGCGAGGTCGAAAAACTATCCCCCATTCCCGGCGCTGCTGAACTTGCAGAGTCACTGCAGACAAAAAAAACGGCCGTCGTCTCAAGCTCATCCCACGGCTGGGTAGACGGATGGCTGGATAAACTTGGACTCATGCCACATTTCAACACCACCGTGTGTCGAGGCGATGCCCCACGCATCAAACCCGCACCTGACCTCTATCTTGAGGCGGCAAAGCAGCTGAATGTCTCTCCCGCACACTGCCTGGTCATCGAAGACTCATATAACGGCATGCTGTCCGCACATGAGGCCGGCATGAAAGTGATCGCCGTGCCAAGCAGACTTACCGGCATTCTCGACTTTTCCGCCGCCGAGTGGCAGGTGG
>JARFPV010000001.1 GCA_029288115.1 Akkermansiaceae bacterium
GTTTTGTGCACACCATGAACTGCAGCGATCTTGAAATCCGGGTAGTCGAACCCTTCTTTAAGCAGGTCCACGCACACGATAATGTCATATTCTCCGGCTTTGATTTGCTGGATGATAGCCTTTTTCCCCCTGACCTGATTGTGAACTAAAACGATTCGCTCATCGGGGAACCATTGAGAATAAGCCTCATACAACGCTTCGGCACGCTTTCTGGTTTCAGCACGTACCATCATCTTGTGTCTGTGATAGCCCTTTTGGCGATCTTCAAGTAATCTAGACATAGCCGCATCGGCTATGGCCTTGTCCTTTTTTTTGGGATGCCGTTCATCCACCGTAACCAAGGAAATTTTTGAAAAGCATTTATCTTCCAGGGCTTTTGATAATGGGTAGTTATACACTACCTTCCCTTCAATGGGGCGGCGGTCGTTCCTGTATGGTGTAGCAGTGAATTGGACGATTTTTGATTCACTGAAAAGCATTTTGATTACATTCCATTCGTTTGCTACGACGTGATGCGCTTCATCGAAGTAAACATGCGAGAATAGTTTCTTTAGTTTTCCCTGCAACTCTTGGGGCGTTCGAGCTAACCGGGCAGGAGTCGAGACGACTACATCAGCCTTTCGTAGGTCATTAATGAATGCGGAGTCCGTCACCGTCTTGTTGAGCACGAGAACCTTAGGGTTAGGAGCTGTATCGGGTATGATGACTAACTTTCGTAGTATGCCCCATGACATGAACTTTCCCGCTAATTGATCTTTGAGTTCCAGAGTAGGCACGATCACCAGAGTTCTCTCGGCTTTATCGACCAGGCTGGTTACTAACATGGTTTCTGTTTTTCCAGTTCCTGTGGGTAACACAACCGTGGCTGCACCTGAGGATAAAGACCAGTGGGCCATCAAAGAGTGAATTGCACCTAGTTGAGCCGGTCTTAACTTCCAGCCATCGTCACCAACACCATTGATGTTTACTCCTTCAAAAAAAGAACGAGTTTTCTTTCCAGTGCTCTGGACACACCCTTTGATTGTGTAGGTCCCTCGATTTGTTCCTTTTCCCTCGGTTAATTCAGCTAAGAAAGATACTCCTGATTCATGGGTCAGCTTATGTAGTCCGTCATTTGCCGGAGTGGCTGTAAACTCCCAGTCTCCTGACTCCAGTGCTAACTGTGAGATCCAGCCGATTGGGGTATTTTCACGGAAATAATAAAGGGGTTCAGTGAATTCCAGCACTTCTTCTTGGGATTCTACTCCCAAATCAAACTGTTCCTGATCTGTTTTCATGGGCTTTTAAATTGAGAATATGGATGACCTGCTAGAAAGCAAGTTTAAAGTATTCTTATGAACAGTATTGGCGTGATGGCATGAAACCATGCAAGCAGTTCATTCTCCGTTACCCGTTACGCCAACCGTCGGGGCGAAGTGTCTTTGTGGGATGTATGTGCTTGGAAAATAGTCATGTTTGCCGTTTTTCACTAGCTCCCCTCAAAGCCGCCGCCGACTCCTTCCATGGAGAGTGATTAGCGACCCGTATTATCTTTGATGATACAGGTGGCGGAATGGGAGGAGTCGGGGGTGGAACACTCCCCGAACGGTTGGCGTTCTTGAAGTCGTTAGCCCGTTTCCAGAGCCTCTTTGTGGTGTTTCTTGGAAACCCACAAAGTGTTCACCCGGGTATTTACCCCGGTATACGGGAAAGTGAATACCCATGTGAACACCTCATTGTAGAGGCTCGAAAGCAGTTCCGGCCTACTCATGGGCTACATGTCGAACATCATCTGTTCGCCCATGGTGTAGTCGAATGTCTGTGGCATGGTCTCCTGCTCCAGACGGGGTTCCTGGTAGTCCTCCGGTGGCTCCTGCCCCATGAGGGTTTCCAGATGTGCGATAGCCTGCCTCCAGTCCTCGCCCACACGAAGCCAGTGGACGTTTTTCCAGCCATGGGTGATTTCATTAGTCAGAGTGTTTCCTCGAAGAACTCTGCAAGGAATACCCCAAAGGCTTGTGTTCACATAGGTCATGTCACATGCAATGGGTGAGATGTCCTGTGCCGTGACACGCAGCAAATCGACGTGGCTCTGCTCCATGCCGGTAACCACTGGCGAAAGCTGCTTGGCAAGCTGGAGAATCATGCCTCCAGCACCACATGCAGGCTCTCCCACGGTGATTGGTTTTCCGTTTTCTATCACCTCGTCAACATTGAGGCTGATACGAGCCATGAATTCAGACACAGGCTCGGGAGTGAAAAACTCACCTCGTCCGTCTCTAGCGGATTTGGAAGCAATGTCTTGGTAGTATTCGCCCAGCACATCGGCAAAGGGATGATCCTGCATTTCATTCACGAGGTAAGCAAAGGCCTTGCTGAGTTTCACCTGTTCGCCCGGTTTGTATCGCTTGATAACTTCGTGATATTCATCTTCGCGAGTCTGACACGCGACGGCACAGGCAGCGATTCGGACAAGGTCAGAGAACACGGTAACAGGTGATGATTTGGTACGGGAAAGGGTTTCGATGGTATTGCGGAAGTCCCCGGCTTCCTTGGAGTTGGGTAATGGCATTCATGATGGTGTTAGTAAATAGGCATGGTT
>JARFPV010000034.1 GCA_029288115.1 Akkermansiaceae bacterium
GGCCTTGCCAAAACGTTCTTCGGCCTGACGTAGGGCATAATCTAGATCTGCGCGTAGGATGGCATTGGAAGGTCCGTGAACGATTGCAGCCAAGATGCAGTGTTCGCCTCGGCGAATCATCAAGTTACGAGTGTCTTTCCACTTGATCCAAGGGGTGTCATCGTCCTTGTGCTCGCTTTCCTTACTCGCAATTTTTTTCACGGTGCCTTCGACCTTTTCCGGCTTGGCATGACGGGCGGGGTCATGGCTCGCGTAGGAAATCAGTGATCGGCTATGAGGGCGGAGTAAGTAAACTTCCTCAACTTGATAACGGCGCGTGTAATCAAAAACAATGTCGTCATACGTGCGGCTGCTGAACATGGCGCGGAGTTTCCATGTGAACTTATCCCAGCCTGAAACATCATTGAATGGGCTGGCATCGAGCATTTGCTCCGCTATGGCACGCCGCACCGTACTGCGAAGCATGGGCTCAAGGAAGGTGTGAATTCCTTGGCTCGGCGTGTAGAGAAATTGATCGACGACTGGGTTGATAATTGGCTGTAGAGCCTCGCGCAGGTCTTCATCCGTGAAGCTGGCATCGTCATCTGAGAGGGGGGCTGTCTCGACAGTCTCCTTAGGTGATTCGGGCTCAGTATCCGGGCTGAATTTGCTAAATTGAGGTGCGGTTTTCCGCAGGTTGGATGGATCTGGTAGAGGTGCAGTAGACGGAGGTGTCAGATCTTGGTGCGTTTTTAGCAAGGTGTCGCGCACCTGAGGCATTGATACATCAGGGAGTGAAGGAACTGGGAATGCTGGGAGTTCATTCAGGTTGCCGCGCTGAGGAGCATGGGAAATGATCGGCCCATCGACGGCTGGCATTTCCGGGACGTCAGTGACGGCAGGAGGATCGGGTGTGATTTCGGGTGCTGTGTTTTCAGGCTGGTGGTATCGGGTCAGAAAGGCGTCCAGATCATCCATGGACATCGCAGCTTGGCTTGCCAGTGCACCAAGTGACGGTAGCTCTGGGATGGCTTCAACTTTCTGGGATGATGGTGTGTCGCTTGAATTTCCTGTATCGACAGGTAGCGAATCAAGCTCACTGAAGCGCTTGCTCCACCCTTGTCGAAGCTGAGACAAATTCACACCTGTGCCAGTTGCGCTATCTGTTGAGGATGGCTCATGCGTAACTGGCATGTCTCCTGTAGGGAGGGGGGGCATGGAGTCCTTGGACACGTTAGCTCGGGGCGTTAGGTGTTAGGTGGCAGGGGTATCTGTGCCTTGTTAGGAGGAATACTCGTCGGTGGGCAGAGCAAATGCATCCAAGCTACTTAAATTCGGGATTGTTGGCGTCGAGGGGTCCGAATCAAGGTTGGGAGGTGTGCTAGGCGGCGTGGAAGGAGGTACGGCATCGCCCATGGCGGCGCTCGCGATTCGTGCCAGACGAGTGGTCAATTCTTGGCGATCCACCTTGTCTTCCGAAAGATTGGAAATTTGCCCATCCATCCGGTTTTTCCATTGTTGGATTTCACGGTGCAAATGCTCCATGATTTGTCGGGAGTGGGCATCGATACGGGCTGCCATTTCTGAACTGAGTCCTTCAAGTTTTTTGCTGATGTTGTCGCCTCGATCTGCCTCCACACTGAGAAGGCGTTGTGAGGTGTCGTTCATCCGCGCTGCCGCATCATCGATTTTCTTTGCAAGATCGTTGATCTGCTGCGTGCGCGTGCTTGTTTCCTGTTGTAGCTGCTGGCGAATGTGTGCCGTGATCTGCTGGACTTCTTGAGTCGAAGTATTGATTTTTGCCTCTGCCTTCTGCAACTGCTGAGAGACGATTTTATTGACCTCGCTTGACTTGTCCTGAACCTTGGTCTCGAGGTCCTGGATGCGGTTGTTAACGATTGCCATGTCGCGGCCAATGAGGATCTCCCGGATTCTCTCGACCTGTTCGGCGGGGTTGATAGGTTCAGCTGGATTCATGATAATTTGAGGAATAAGGGTGGAGTATTCTAAGGGTGAACCATCAGTAGATCTGCTGTTATTGGCGGTTAGATTTCAAATAAACGGCGAAAACAGTCGATTTGCTGAAAAAATTCGAGCAATCATAGGGTCTGTTGCGCTTCTATGTAAATGGCTATTCGCAAGCTTCGCTTTTCTTGATATTTGATGGGAAATAAGCAATGCTGCCGAAAGGGTGGGATTTGCTGATGGATTGCCTAAAAACCTATGATATAGATACGACAAGATGGCCGATAAAGAGAAGGAAGACAAAGAACTGCAACAGGCATATGCGCAGACGCGTAAGAGTCTGATTGCGAGGTTGGACAACTGGGAGGACCAGCGGACCTGGGATGATTTTTATAAAACCTACTGGAAACTTATCTACGCGGTGGGGCTGAAGGCCGGATTGCGCTCAGATGAGGCATTTGATGTGGTGCAGGAAACGATCCTTTCCATAGCCAAGCAGAGTAAGAAAAATATGTATGATCCCGAGAAGGGATCTTTCAAGTCATGGCTGATGAATATGACCCGCTGGCGGATTAATGATCAGTTCCGTAAACGCAAAAAAGACACCGCGATGAATATCGGTGATTGGGATGAAGAGGGTCGGAAGACTTCTGTCATTGATCGTATGGAGGATCCTAACCGAGGTACGCTGGAGCGCTTGTGGGATGTTGAATGGAAAAAAAATCTCGCCGATGCGGCGCTGGCACGGGTGAAGTCTCAAGTGTCTCCTAAACAATACCAAATTTTCGATTGCTATGTGATCCGCGAATGGGACGCAGGTAAGGTGCAGGAACAGTTAGGCGTCAGTATGTCCCAAGTGTATCTCGCTAAGCACCGTGTAGGCAAGATACTCAAAAAGGAGTTGACCAGGCTGAACGAGGATGAGGGGTAAGACACGTCCAGAGCCGGTGATTCCGGATCACGAGGTGCTGCGCAAGATCGGCGGTGGCTCCTATGGCGAGGTATGGCTGGCACAAGGTGTCACGGGGGCCATGCGTGCCGTAAAAGTCGTTCGGCGCGGAGACTTTGAAGACGAACGTGGTTTTGAGAGGGAGTTCGAGGGGATTCTCAAATACGAGCCGATTTCCCGCAGTCACCCGGGGCTAGTCAATATTCTTCACGTCGGCCGTAGTTTGGAGGGGGATAAGAATGAGTTCTATTACTATGTGATGGAGCTTGGCGAGGATATTCACTCAGGACGCGAGATCAATGTCGTGGAATACGAACCACGGAATTTGCGGACCGACATGAAAAAGGCCGACGGCAATCCAATCGATCCCGATGTGGTGATTGATGTTGGGCTCTGTCTTGCCGAGGCATTGGCACACCTTCATGACAAAGGGTTGGCGCACCGGGACATCAAGCCATCCAACATTATCTTTGTAGATGGAAATGCCAAACTGGCAGATATTGGTCTGGTGGCAGCTCGTGGACAGCGCACATTTGTTGGCACGGAAGGTTTTGTCCCGCCGGAAGGACCAGGGTCGGCTCAGGCGGATGTTTATGGTCTCGGTAAAGTGCTCTATGAGATGGCGACGGGTAAAGACCGACTTCAGTTTCCTGAGCTTCCGGATGAGTTTCCTGAGAATAGCAGCGTGAAGCGATGGATGGCACTGAATCAGGTGATTTGTGACATCTGCGAACCACGAGTATCCAAACGCAGTATCAAGACCGCGAGTGCACTCGCGGAGGCTTTAGGGAGGATACAGCGAGGCAAAAGAATCAAACGCCGCACCCGCGGAAGAGCGTTTTCGCTGATCCCTTTGGCTGCATGCCTGATATTGTTAGGTTGGCTGTTTCGTGAGCAAGTTCCGTGGTCGGTAAAGGATCCAGACCCTGTTATCGTGGTTGAGCCGGCTCCCCCAATAGTCGAGTATGGTTACGTCAAGGTGATCAGTGAGCCCGAAGGCGCGGAAGTCTATGATGGGGTCGGCAATTTTCTTGATATCACTCCTATGAAAAATGTCCGCATGAGGGCAGGGCAACACTATGAGTTTGAATTCAGGTTAGAAGGATACCGGACGGAACGTCAGGAAGGTATCATTGTAGCCAATCAGACTCAGGTTGTTGAAAAAATCATGTCAATCTACGCTCCTCCGGTGGCTGGTCAGGAGTGGGTAGACAACTTCGGTATTCCGTATCTGCCTGTGGATGATCACCATGTTAGTGCAGGCTTCGTCCGTGCCTACCAATGGCGCAGATTCACTGAGGCAACTAAAAAGAAGAGGAGTGCGGAAATCATTAAACACAGTGAAAGCGGGGTGTTGAGAGATATAGTTCTCGTTAAACTTCAGGATGCACAGGAGTATTGCAAATGGCAGACAGAGCTCGCTTCCACAGAGGGATATCTTAATGAAGTGCAGTATATATCACCGAAACAAGCTGTGGGGTTCAATAGTAGTGAAATGTCAGATGCCGCGAAGAAAAACAAGCTGATGCCTTTCCAAAGCCTGGTGAAAAACATTCCCTTTGCTCAATTGGAAATTACAAGCGTTCCCGAAGGTGCTTCGATTTTCGTAAATGATGAATATCAGGGAACTACTCCACTCACGCTCACGCGTGTGAAGCCGGGTAACACCATGGTTACGCTCCAGCTTGAAGGATACCGACGTTTTACAAAAAGGATGAACCTTCAAGATGGGGCGGAAAAAGAACTGAGTGCGACCATGCAACGTGATAACAGTGTTGTGTTTGGCAAGCGGTGGGAGAATAGCTTGAAAATGGTGTTTGCGCCGGTGGGTGACGAATTGATGGTTTCCATTTGGGAAACACGCGTGGCTGATTACCAAGCTTATACCAAAGAAGCTAAGGTGAAGGAATTACCATCCCCAGGATTTGAGCAGGGAACTGATCATCCAGTGGTGCAAATCTCGCGCGTTGATGCTGAGGCTTTTTGTGAGTGGTTGACCAAACGCGAGCGGAAGCAGGAGCGAATTTCAGCCGATGCAACGTATCGACTGCTGACGGATGAGGAATGGAGCCTGCTGGTTGGTATCGAAGAAAACCCTGCAGATCTTCCGGCTATTCGCGAGTTTCGTCCGGAGCGCGTATTTCCATGGGGCGTGGAATGGCCGCCTCAGGACGCACCAACCAAGGTGGGGAACCTTGCCGATCAAGCGGCTGCACAAGCGACAGATGTCAGGCAGTCACGTACGCTCCTCAATTACAATGACGGCTATGAAAAAACATCCCCCGTAGGCTCGTTTCCACCCAACGAGTTGGGCTTGTATGATCTGACAGGAAATGTCCACGAGTGGGTCTCCGATGACTATAAGGGTGAAGGGAAATATGGGGTGCTGCGTGGCGGTGGATGGAACAGTTATTTGAAAAAGGACTTGTTAGTGACTGCGCGAAACGCGGTTCGTGCGACCAAGCGAAGTAATCTTTATGGCTTCCGTGTTGTGCTTGCCAAGGAGACAAAGAATCTTGAATCCTCAATTACCGAAGATGCACAGCCGGGAGCTGGTGAAAAAAACAACGAAGATCAACCATGATAGAGATCACAACGGAATACCAAGGTCACTTGCGCTGCATGAACACGCATCAGCCGTCCAAGAATACCTG
>JARFPV010000090.1 GCA_029288115.1 Akkermansiaceae bacterium
GGCTACCGTCGCGCTGAACATAGGCTCACAACGCATCTCCATGGGGGTATTCGAGCCTTCCAAGAGTGGAGGGCTCATCCTCAAGAAATACGACTCGACATCCATACTCGCAGACCCCGCCGCTGAAATGGCACGACTGCCGCAAATCCGGGTGGCGGTTTCTGAACTGGCTGATAAGCTCAAGATCGGTAAGTCAACCAAGTTGCGTTACGCGATCTCAGGACAGTCTGTATTTACCCGGTTTATTAAACTGCCTCCAATCGAGGATGACAACGTCGAGCAGCTTGTCGCCTTCGAGGCACAGCAGCACGTGCCGTTTCCTATCGATGAGGTCATCTGGGACTGGCAACTCCTTGAAAGCGATGCCGGTGAGAAAGAAGTGGCTCTAGTTGCTATCAAGGGTGACGCGCTCAACGAGATGAATGATATCATCTTGGAGGCGGGGCTGGGAACAGCTGAAGTGGACGCGTCCCCCATGGCGCTCTACAATGCCCTTAAGTATAATTACCCGGATCTTAACGAGACGACTCTGCTCATCGATATTGGAGCAAAAACATGCAACCTTATTTACCTTGAAGGTAACCGTATGTTTACCCGTAGCGTGGCCGTTGGTGGTGCCTCCATCAGTACTGCAATTGCCAAAGAATACAGTGTTAGTTTTTCAGAGGCAGAATCTCAGAAATGCACCAACGGCATGGTTGCGCTCAATACGGTCCACACTTCGCAACTCGACGAGCCCACCGCGGCTCTTGCCACAGTGATCCGTAATGCGCTCGGTAAACTGCCGGCAGAAATTGCGCGCACCACAAATTACTTCCGCAGCCAGCACGGAGGCAAGGCACCTAAGCAGGTGCTGCTCGCAGGCGGCGGCTCAAATCTGCCCCACATTGCTGAGTTTTTCCACGAGAAGCTTCGTCTCCCTGTCGAGTTCTTCAACCCATTGAAAAGAGTCTCGGTAGGTAAGGGAGTCGATGTTGACCAGGTTTCGGCAGAAGCTCACATCCTTGGCGAGCTTGTCGGCCTCGCCCTGCGGGGTGTCGGCAAAGCGCCATTGGAGATCGATCTAGTTCCAGATGTCGTGTCACGGGAGCGAGATATCGAGCGTCGCAAACCTTTTCTTCTGTCTGCCGCAGCCATTTTATTGGTGGGGCTTGCCGCCTGGGCATGGTCGAATATGTCCGCCAAGAACGATGCGGCTATCAAGGTGAAGGAGTTACAATCCAAAAAGGATAACCTTAACACTTTCCATAAACCTCTGCAGGATCTCGCTAAAAAAGAAGCTGCTTTGGATCGCCTCAGCAGTCAGCTCGTGGATGCCCAGCAGGCACGCGTCCGCTGGGTTGACATCATCGATGATCTCGGTCGCCATTTTGCGAGTGACGTCGTCTGGTTGGTTGACTTTGACCCCGTTGTGGGTCTCGATGCCGATGCTCAATCCGTGGTCGTCAGTGATTTTAACAACTCGTCAGGGGTGGTGTCCGGTATTGCACCAATCAGGATTGAACAACCCGCTAGCGCAGGTCGACCAAGAAGGGGGCGTCCTGCTCCGGCTCCCCCCAAGGCAATGATTACTGCAATCAGAGTTCAAGGATTCTGGCGCAAGAGCTCGGATGGGCACAACAGCGTCTACAAGCTAGTGGATCGCCTGCGCAAAGGTTCGGTATTCTTCAACGTGCCTGCCACTGAAAAGGCAGTTGTCTCACTTGCTGACCAGATTGCGGAGGGTGAATACGCAGCGCCATTCGTCCTGATACTGCCGCTCAAGGATTCCATCCCTGCACCTACAAAATAGCGAGTGATCGAACCTCATATATAAGACCAATAATTTAGAAACACACCATGAGTTGGATTCAGGAAAATAAATTTATAGCTGGGTTGGCTGGAGTCACCGCAGTCATTGGAGGTGCAATCCTCTATTTTGGCAGTTCGCAAGGTAGCCAGTATGACGAGAAAGTCACTGAGTACCAGACACTAAAGGATCAATACAGTAAACTTGAGAAAGCCAAGCCCTACCCCTCTAACGGTAATCTTAATGATAAGAAGGCAAACATCGCCCAGTATGAGGAAGTGATCAAGGATGTGCGCAACACCTTTTCTGCGTTCAAGGCAGGGAATACGGGGACAATAACGCCTCAGGAGTTCAGCAACCTGCGCGTTACCATGGACAAGGAACTCCGGGACGTTTTTTCAAACGCGGACATCACCTTGCCCAAGGATACTGCGTTTGGGTTTGAAAAATACAAAAGTTCACTTCCCAAGCCAGAAGCCACCAAAATGCTCAAGTATGAACTCGGTGCTGTGCAATGGCTTTTATCCCAGCTGGCCGAATCAAGGCCTGCGGAGGTCAACAACATCCTGCGCCCCCAACTTGATGTGGAAACCGGTCAGTCAGCTGCTCCGGCACAGCCGACCCGTGGGCGCCAACGCGGAAGAGGCAATCGTGGAGCACCCGCTCCGGTTGAGAAGGCATACACGCTGATGCCTATGGAGCTTGCTTTCACAGGCTCGGAGTCCTCCGTGCGTGAGTTCCTCAAGAACATGGTGAACTCCAAGCAGTATTTCTTTTCCATTCGCGCACTGCGTATCCGCAACGAAAAACAAACGGCACCGAATGTGAAGGATGCCAATTTC
>JARFPV010000116.1 GCA_029288115.1 Akkermansiaceae bacterium
TTGACAGCTTCGATTGCCTTGCGGCCGTCGTCGTCGTTGGCCATTTCGACGAATCCGAATCCTCTGGACCTTCCGGTCTCGCGGTCTTGGATGATTTTAGCACTTTTGACTGGGCCGTATTCAGCGAAGACTTGCTCCAGATCGTTGTCATTGAGACCCCATGAGAGGTTTCCTACATATATGTTCATTTTCTTTTCTTGTTTGTGTACTGTTGTTGAAAACTAAAGACTAACCAGCGCACAAACTAATCATTAGGGTGCCGCCCATTGTTAGGCAGCGCATCCCCGGTAACCTCAAGAGGTTCTCTGGAACAGAAGATGCTCTACAGAATCTTCGAAAGGATAGCAAGAACAATCGGATGGTTCGAATGGTTACTTTTTCTGATGCAAGTATTCGATCATATCGACAAATTGCTGCAATGACAGCTCGTCGGCGAGTTTTGGCCCCATCAGGGTGGAGGTTTGTTTTTTGATCTCCTTCACATCGGAGGTTTTCACCTTGGTGGCGATGCCGGCGATATTGTGGATGACCACTTGTTTGTCATCCTTGGAAACGAGCGTGCCCAGATGGGTGGCTCCGTCCTTCATGGTGACGGTCACCCAGGTGTCTGAGATGGTGGCAGCGGGCTTGAGGATTGCCTCGGCAATCTGCTCTTTGGTGAGCTTCATATTCAACAAATCAGGACCCTTGATTGGGTCGCCGGGTTTGACGTTGTGGCATGCTATGCATGCCATGCCGGCGAGGATTTTGCGACCACGCTTCTGATTGCCTTTGAGTTTTTCAAGAGCGAGCATCACATCCTCGATGGAGGTGCGGCCTACCTCTCCTTTTTTTGCAGCGGCAGCTTTATCAACGACTTCCACCTTACCGATGCCTTCGATATTCATGCGGTGTCTGGTGGCGATGTTGGCGAGCAAGTTTTTGCCCTCTGGGTTAGCGTTGGTGTAGGCTTGGCGGTAGGCGGACTCAATTTTCGGTGAAGCCTGCCACTTGATGGGTTTGTAGTAGGGGCCACGGGTATCGGGGCGTGTGCTCCACCACCATGAGCCGTCGTATGGTGCTTCTTGCGTGTATAGGCGGGCCAGGGCGGTGAGGATTTTCATCTGGAGTTTTCCATCACTGGTGGACTGGAGCTTGGCGATCAGTCCGTCGACTACTTGAGGGTTATGCATCCAGCGTAGTGCCCAGAGTGCGCCGTCCTGGCTGGGGCTATCGATGGCTTTCAGGCAGGCGTCGGCGGCTTGCAAATCGATGAGTGATTGGACGGCGACGTGGGGGAGGATGACGGGGGAGTTGGGGGTGGCGTGGGGGCCGATCTCACTTCCTGCTTCTGCGGGTGGGGATGCTGAGATCATGAATTTCACGGATCCTTTGCCATCGGATGTGTTGGCCAGTGAGCCTGTGGCTTGTAAGCGGGTGTATTCGACGGGGATTCGGTAGAGGATGACGGAGGCCGAGTGGGTGCCTATTCCCTGTGACACTTTTGTTCCGTCGGCGCGAACCAGCGGTTTACCTGTGCAGGATTTGTTTTTCAGTGTTTTCCCCCATCCTTGCTTTGCGGATCTCCATTTGAATTCGGTGAGAGGTTTT
>JARFPV010000157.1 GCA_029288115.1 Akkermansiaceae bacterium
AATGCCAAGGTGCTGCAACATTACCTGAAGGGAATCCAATGGGCACTAGGTGACATTGACGTCGAGGTGAAGATTGGCAAGTAATCGACCGGTATGCAGTCGGTGTTTAGTCGAATCAGCAACCTGTTCTGGCTCTGGACGATCCTAGGCACTGTCTGGGCGTGGTTCTTCCCGTCGCACTTTACGTGGTTTATCACCGATAAGATTCCGGGAACCGATATTAAACTGATCAATCTCGGACTGGGAGTCATCATGCTTGGCATGGGGCTGACGTTGCGTGTGGATGACTTTAAGGCAGTGCTTCGCCGACCCTGGGTGGTGGGCTTGGGAGTGGCCGCGCAGTTTCTGATCATGCCGCTGTTAGGCTGGTCGGTGGCAACCCTGTTTGACCTGCCGCCGATGCTGAAACTCGGGCTGATTCTTGTTAGCTGTTGTCCGGGAGGTACGGCATCGAATGTGATCTGTTACCTTGCCCGGGCGAATGTCGCGCTGAGTGTGCTGATGACGATGTGCTCGACGCTGGCGGCGATCGTATTGACGCCGTTACTCACCAAAATGTATGCCAGCGCTATTCTTGACGTTGATGCCTGGGCGATGTTCCGGAGTATGGTGACGATTGTGCTGCTGCCTGTCATCGGGGGTGTGATTCTGAACCAAGTGTTTGGCAAAAAACTCGACGGAATCAAAAAGGTTTCACCGATCGTTTCGATTCTGGTCATCGTGCTGATTGTCGGAGGAGTTGTGGGCGCGACCAAGGCGAACATCATTGCCCATGCCGGTGGGTTGCTCATTGCGATTTTCATTTTGCACGCTCTTGGGTTTTTGCTGGGATACGGTGCCGGCTGGTTAACCAAACTGGCTGAAGGAGACCGAAGAACTCTTTCCATCGAGGTTGGAATGCAGAATTCCGGCCTTGGTAGTGCATTGGCCAAGCAGCACTTTACTCTCCTTGCAGCCACTCCGTGCGCCATTTCAGCGCTGTATCACTGTCTGATCGGCAGCTTTCTCGCGGCGATATGGCGAGTCAGACCAACGACGGATTGCTCTGAGGATTTTACAGAATCTTAACAAGAAATCCGCTTTCCAACATCATCGCTTCACACTTGGGTGCTTTATTTGGGCTGTAAACCAACCCAAAGAACGATGAAATCAACCATTAAAGCCACACTACTAATACTTCTCCCAAGCGTCATGCTGCTGGGAATTTCAGTTGCCCAAGGTCCCCGTGGAGGTGGAGGCCGACCACCTCATGGTCCACCGCGCGGATTACCCGGTGCATTGATACCCGGTGGTGATGAAGAGCCATCTATTCCACCAATCATGGATGCCCTTGATAAGGATCTTGATGGGTCTATTTCCAAGGATGAGCTTGAGACCGCAGCTGAGTCACTCAAGACGCTTGATAAGAATAACGATGGAATTATCACCAAGGATGAACTTAAACCCGAACGCCCTGCAGGTGCGCCTGCTGATGACGATGAGGAGGATAAGAAATCACGCCGAACACCTCATGTTCCACCCGTGATTAAGGTGCTTGATGCCGATGAAAAAGGCGAAATTTCCTCTGAGGAAATTGAAAATGCCACTGACTCATAGAGCCAGCTCGATCACAATAAAGACGGTAAGTTGTCCAAAATGGAGACCCGCCCAAACCGCCGGTTCAAGCGAAACAAAAACAGAGACTAAGCAAGTTAGTCAGTCAACATTGCAGGGGCAGTCGGTTTCTTCCGGCTGCCCAATTTTGATT
>JARFPV010000179.1 GCA_029288115.1 Akkermansiaceae bacterium
GCAATCATTCCCGCTGCAACAGTCTCATTCGTCAACGAATCGATGAGAACAAATGAACCCGTTGTCCGGTTGCGCTTATAACGGTCATAGATCAGGGGCGCAGAAGTGCGTAGAGTGATGCGGCCAATATCGTTCAGATTAAACTCCAGATTATCCTCAATTTTGTGCAGGGTATTGATATCAACCTTGTAGTTCACCTCCTTGATCATCGCTTTTACTTCGCGCGAAGTGTGGCGGAGAATGTATTTCCCACGTGGGTTCATAGGTTTGTCCGAAAACCAACAAATCATCGCACCGATGTCCTGACCCACCTTGGGAGGGTTGTTAGATTTTACAATCATGTCCCCTCGAGAAATATCAATTTCGTCTTCGAGAGTGATCGCCACAGATAGTGGACTGAAAGCCTCATCCAGTTCTTTTCCATCTGCATACACCCCCTTGACCTTCGTTGTAAATCCGGATGGCTGGACAGTCACCTCATCGCCAGGCTTGAACACCCCACCGGCAACACGACCTGCGTATCCTCGGAAATCATGCCACTCATCGGACTGTGGGCGAATCACCCACTGCACGGGGAAACGTGCCTCAACGTGATTTTCCTGGTTTCCAACATAAACAGTCTCCAAATGATAAAGTAGTGATGACCCTTGATACCAAGGCATGTTTTCAGACTTATCAACCACGTTATCTCCTTTGAGGGCGCTGATCGGAATAAAGCTCACATCCACGACGTCATCCAGACGTGATGCGAAGTCCTTGTAGTCGGATACAATTTGATCGTAGACCTCCTCCGAGTAATCGACGAGATCCATCTTATTCACCGCAACTACGATATGCTGAATGCGCAGTAGGCTAGCGATAAATGAGTGCCGGCAGGTTTGCTCGATGACCCCCTTTCGGGCATCCACAAGGATGATGGCGAGATTTGCAGTGGAGGCTCCAGTCACCATGTTCCGCGTGTACTGGATGTGCCCGGGGGTGTCAGCGATGATAAACTTGCGTTTGGGTGTGGCAAAATATCGGTAAGCAACGTCAATGGTAATCCCCTGTTCACGCTCGGCCTTGAGTCCGTCTGTCAGCAAGGCAAGGTTGACGTTTTCGTCACCTCGCTGCTGGCTGGACTGCTCCACGGCTTCCATTTGATCTTCAAAGGTGTTTTTTGAATCGTATAGCAGTCGACCGATGAGTGTGGATTTACCATCGTCAACGCTACCTGCGGTTGTAAAACGCAGCAGATCCATATCGAGATAGCCTGAAGTATCTACAGAGGACGGAAGATCGGATGAGGAAGAGGTGGACATCAAAAAATTGGGTTAAATCGTTAATTGGTAAAAATACAGAAGCGGCCTAAAAGTAGCCTTCTTTTTTACGGTCCTCCATCGCAGTTTCGGAACGTTTGTCATCGGAGCGGGTGCCACGTTCTGTCTGCCGAGCAGCAGCGACTTCCTGAATAACAGCATCGAGGTCGGCAGCAGGAGATTCGACAGCACCCGTGCAAGTTGCATCACCGATCGTACGAAACCGTACGATTTTCTTCTCCACGACTTCGTGCTCTTGAACCGTTACAAAATCTGTTACCGCCAGAAGCGAGCCATTACGCTCGAACACTTCACGCTCGTGTGAAAAATAAATATGAGGCAAATCAATATCCTCCTTCTTGATGTATTGCCACACGTCCATCTCGGTCCAGTTAGAAATGGGGAACACTCGGAAATGCTCTCCATGGTGCTTACGACCGTTGAGAATATTCCAAAGTTCAGGGCGTTGATTTTTAGGGTCCCACTGGCCAAAATCATCCCGATGAGAAAAGAAACGCTCTTTGGCACGAGCTTTTTCCTCATCCCGCCGACCACCGCCAAGTGCCGCATCGAACTGGTTTTCCTCGATACTGTCGAGCAATGTAACCGTCTGCAAACCATTCCGGCTCGCATTGACCCCTTTCTCCTCGGTGACTCGGCCCTGATCAATTGACTCCTGGACACTTGCCACCACGAGCCGAGCTCCAATTTTATCCACAAAAGAATCTCGGAATACCATCGTCTCTGGGAAGTTGTGCCCAGTATCAACATGCAAAAGTGCAAAAGGGAGTCTGGCAGGCCAAAATGCCTTGTATGCCAGATGCGCCATCACGATGGAATCCTTACCACCAGAAAACAGCAGGACGGGATTCTCAAACTGGGCTGCGGTTTCTCGCAGGATGTAGATCGCCTCAGACTCAAGGTGATCGAGATGGCTCAATGAATAGGAGGACATGTCTAGGATGTTAAATGATAAATAGTTTCAGCACCAATCAGAGGGCGGTCTTCTTACGGACGGCTTCCAGCAGAACAAACACACTGTCTGCTGCCGACTGACCTTCAGTATCAATTTCAAGGTCAGGCGCCAAAGGTTCCTCAAAGGCGCTGTCCTTACCAGTAAAATTCTCAATCTCCCCAATGGCGGCTTTGGCGTAGAGACCCTTTACATCGCGCTGCTCGCAAATTTCGTAACTCGCCTTAACGTACACTTCAAAATAATCATCACCGATGATGTCCCTCGCCAGGTCACGCAATTCCTGCCGCGGAGTAATCACAGACACCAGAGTAATGATTCCCTGATCCGCCAGGATTTTTGCCACATTCGCAGCGCGTCGAATATTTTCCCGGCGATCATCGTCCGAAAAACCCAAATGCTTGTTAAGGCCGGAACGTAAATTGTCGCCGTCGAGTATCGTAGTCATGCGACCCTGCTTGTGCAGCACCTTTTCTGCCGCATTGGCAATGGTGGATTTTCCCGAGCCGGACATGCCATACAGCCAAATCACGAGCCCACGCTGACCAAGCAGCTTTTCCTTACTCTCGCGTGGAAGCTGGTGATCAAACTCGGGGTGAATATTGTTCTGAACGGTGCTCATACCAATGTGTTTGTTGTCGTATCAGGATACTGACTGAAGCTGCTCGGCGGTGCAATGAGCCACGAAACCATGAAAATCAAGTCAAAAACAAGCAAATGACTTAACTTAGTAATGTATAGCAGTAAAACCAACCGAAAACGCTCTATTTTACGGTCAAGAATTACGCTGCCACGCCTCCGCCACTGGTCGATCAGCCCTTTTTAAGACCAAAACCACGTGACGTATTCAAGTTCCTTGTATCGTCACGTAGGAAAACTGCCATGCGCGACTGATGAGAAGACATCAGAAATCGCATCTTTGTTCAATAAAAAATGAACAAATAGCGTCGGGGCAAAAAAATCCCCCGTTACTCGTCTAGCGAGGCGGGGGATGGATTTCAGAATTCCCTGGGTTACAGTGTGGAGAACTTACGCTCGACCGCCTCCAGGACGGCATCTTCGAGTGCCTCGTTACCAAGCTTTTCCACGGCCTCCGCAGAGAATCCGCGCGCGATCAGGCGGCGCGCCTTGTGTGGTGGAATACCACGCGCCCGGAGGTAGAAAATCTCCTCGTCACTGATCGTAGCCGAAGTACTTCCGTGTGAGCACTTCACCTGGTCGGCATTGATTTCCAGACCGGGCATGGAATTTGCCTCAGCGGTATCATCCATCATGAGATTGCGGCAAGTCTGGTAAGCATCGGTATAGTGCGCACCTTCATCCACGAGAATCAGGCCAGAGAATACCGTCTTCGCATTTCCGTAGAGGGAATTTTTGTAGAGCAAGTCGCTGTTAGTATGCGGTGCCGCGTGATGCTGGAAAGTCCGCTGGTCAAACTGCTGGGTCCCGGAGGGAATCGAGCAGGAAAGCATATCCGAGTGAGCACCCTCGCCTTCGAGTATGCTCAGTGCCTCGTTTCGTGCCCACTGCGCGCCTGAGTTCATGGTAAACGCCTTGGCGGTGGCATCTTTGCCGACGCTCGTCTCGTTGATCTGGATCATCCGGCTGACAAGATTGAGCTCCTGAATAGCACAATAAGTTAGACGAGATCCCTCCCCGGCAATCAAATCGTTCACTGCAATACAAATATTCGCATCATCGTCATTGGCAGAAGAAAAACGATCCAGCACACTGACCTGCGCATTTTTCCCAGTGACCACCAGAGTATGAGGGAATGTCATTTTGTTTGAACCTTTCAGCACATGACTGACCTCAATGGGTTTCTCAACCTGCACGTTGTCTGGCACATACACGAACAGCCCGTTCTTCACATTCGCCTTGTGTAATGCAGCAAATTTCTGCGAGCCGAGCCGGGGCTCGTTGCGCATAAAATATTTCTGCACGAGATCACTGTGCTTTTCCAACGCCTCTTCAAACGGGACACAGATTACGCCATCGGGAAGCTCCGGGATCGAGAAACGAATCTCACTTCCCTCGTCAGGAGTGTATCCCCCGAAGTCGAGCTGCTTAAGATTACCAAAACGCCAAGTTTCATCCCTGCGCGATGGCATGGGGTGAGTGTCATATTCAGCCCGCGCCTCATCCTGAAGATCGGCAAACCATGCTGGGACAGTTGTAGTCATCATCACTGTAATAAAATTAAAAGTTATCGATTTTGTTAGCCAACGCTGCCTTCCATCTCGAGCTCTACGAGACGTTTAAGCTCCACACTGTATTCCATGGGAAACTCCTGAGCGAGTTCGTTGATGAATCCATTCACCGCAAGTGACATCGCTGCACCTTCTGGAATGCCGCGCTGCTCCATGTAGAATAGCATTTCCTCACTCACCTGAGAGACACTTGCCTCGTGTTGGGTGACGTGCTGGTTTCCCCTAACAGTAATAGCGGGATAGGTATCGGTTTTGCTGTGTGAGTTGATAAGCAAGGCATCACACTCGGTGTTGTTTTTACAACCTTTCAAATGCTTGGGAATATGAACCTGACCACGGTAGGTGGACCGGCCCTCACCAACAGAAATCGATTTCGACACGACATTGGAGGTCGTATTGTTAGCCGCGTGAATCATCTTAGCGCCTGTGTCCTGATGCTGGCCATTATTTGCCAGCGCGATGGAGATCACTTCTCCACGAGCACGCTCGCCCTTCATCACCACACCAGGGTATTTCATTGTTAGGCGTGAACCGATATTACAGTCGATCCAGCGGATCTCGGCATCCTCATGAGCCATGCCGCGTTTAGTCACCAGGTTAAAGACGTTCGAGCTCCAGTTCTGCACGGTAATATACTGAATCTTAGCTCCCTTCATCGCAACCAGCTCCACCACTGCGGAATGCAATGTGGATGTCTCGAATTTAGGTGCGGTGCAGCCTTCCATATACATGACCTCTGAGCCTTCGTCAGCGATGATGAGAGTTCTCTCAAACTGACCGAAGTTCTCTGAGTTAATTCTGAAATAGGCCTGCAGCGGATGCTTCACCTTGAGACCCTTCGGGATATAAATGAATGACCCACCCGAGAAAACAGCGGAGTTCAGCGCGGAAAACTTGTTATCCCCTGTAGGAATCACCTTGCCAAACCATGGGCGGAAAATCTCCTCGTGCTCTTTCAAGCCCTCGGTCGAGTTGACGAAAATCACTCCGTCTTTCTCAAGCTCTTCCTTGACGTTTGAATAGGCAGCCTCCGAGTCATACTGAGCCTCAACACCAGCAAGGAATGCACGTTCCTGTTCCGGCACACCCAAGCGCTCAAATGTCTCTAACACCTCAGGCGGGACCTCGTCCCAGCTACGCTTTGGCTTCTGACCGTCCGACAAGTAGTAGCGGATTTTGTCAAAATCAATGTTCTCAAGATCCTTCGTTGCCCAGTTTGTAGGCATCGGCTTATCGAGAAACGTTTTCAGCCCCTTGTGGCGGAACTCACGCACCCAGTCAGGATCATCCTTGACGTTGCTTATGTAGTCGATGGTATCCGATGACAGACCAACACCAGCATCGAACTTATGGTTTTCAGGAAAGGAAAAATCACCCTTTGCCTGATCCACGCTGATCGCGTCCTGGGTTTCCTGATCGATCGTAGAAGTATCGTAACTCATGAAATATTTCCGTTAGGTATTATTAGGCGTTTGCGAGCTCGCCTTCCTTGAGAAAATCGTAACCGCTTTCCTCAAGCTCAAGTGCCAGATCCTTACCGCCGGACTTGACGATCTGGCCATCACTCATCACGTGGACATGATCAGGCTGGATGTAGTCGAGAAGACGTTGGTAATGGGTGATAACAAGGAAACCACGCTCCTCAGAACGCATCGCATTGACACCTTTGGCAACAATCTTAAGAGCGTCGATATCCAGACCAGAGTCGGTCTCATCCAGGATGCAGTATTTTGGCTCAAGCATCATCATTTGCAAAATCTCGTTGCGCTTTTTCTCACCACCAGAGAACCCTTCGTTGACCGCACGTGATGTGAATTTGCGATCCATTTCCAGCACATCCATTTTCGAGTAAAGATTCTTGTAGTAAGCAACGGCATCGAGCTCCTCACCATCAGGGAGCCGGGCTTGCAGTGCCGCACGAATGAAGTTGGCATTGGAAACACCGGGCACCTCCGCAGGGTATTGGAAAGCCAGAAAGACACCCTCGCGGCTACGCTCGTCCACATCCATTTCTAACAAATCTACTCCATCCATCGTAACTGTTCCCGACTTCACATCGTAGTCGTCATGACCAGTAATGATTTTGGATAGAGTGGATTTTCCGGAACCGTTAGGCCCCATGATTGCGTGGACTTCGCCCTTGGGTATCTCAAGATTGACTCCCTTGAGAATCTGGGTTTCGTCGATGTTGGCGTGCAGGTCTTTGATGACTAGGCTCATATGTATTAACTTGGTATTTGGATTTTAAAACTTAGAATTTATTCGGCGATGGTTCCCCGCAGGGTGATTTCAAGATTGTCGATTTGGGCTCCTTCCGGAAGCTCAAGAAGATCTGATAACATGGCTCCTTTTTTTAATGGAACGTCAATAATTTCACCCGACTCCTCATCATGGAAATGACCATGCTCAGTCAAGTTCGGGCAGTAGCGCGATGACTCACGCTCAAAATTCACCTGCCGCACCGCACCGTGCTGAACAAGCGCCTCAAGGCAGTTATAGACAGTCGCAAGCGAAATTGTCGGCATGTTCTCCTTCGCGCGCTCAAAAACCTCACCCGCCGTCGGGTGATCGCGGTGGTCCATAAGCACCTTGTATACCTCACTGCGCTGACGGGTCATACGCAGACCATCAACAGATGGACAGTCATCTGCTTGAATTCCGGATGGTTCGTTGATGTTGTTTTTCATGGCAAAAATGCGCCGAGTTGGAGACGCGGGGGAAACTAGCTCGGATCAGCCACCTGACAAGCACTTTTTAGAATAATTCTAATTATTGATACTAAACCCGAAATTTTCTTCCTACGTAGTAGGAATACCGCCGCTAGGAAAGTTTTCCCTTTTCAAGAGGGCATTCCAAGCGTAATGCCCCCTCCCATGTCGAAAACGCTCATCATCGCGGAAAAGCCATCCGTCGCCACCGATCTGTCCCGTGCCCTCGCCAAGGCACCGGAAGTCGGCAAGTTTGAAAAGAAAGGCAAAGGGCGCGATGTGTATTTTGAAAACAACGACTTTGTGATCACTTCCGCCGTTGGTCACCTCGTGGAGCTCAAGATGCCCCAAGGACCAATCGGCAAGAACGGCAAGCCGCGCAACCTGCCATGGAACTTCGATGTGCTACCCGCCATCCCCAAGAAATTCGAACTTCAACCGATCGAGCAGTCCGAGACCCGACTCAAACAAGTCCTCCGCCTCTGCCGCCGCAAAGACGTCGACACCATCATCAACGCCTGTGATGCCGGCCGC
>JARFPV010000032.1 GCA_029288115.1 Akkermansiaceae bacterium
GTAGGTTACCCCCATGCTCCATGTGATCACATACGCAAGAGTCATGAAAAAGCAAAATACCCCCACACTGTTAGCATTAGGCATTATCACCGGACTGTCCCTCAGCACATCAGCACAAGCCGTAATACTTTTCGCTGACAATTTCGATCGGGCTGATAATAACGATCTCAACGCATCCGCGACAGGTAAGTCCGGCAGTCTCGGTGCACTGAATTGGGAAGAACGAAGCTCTGGCGGCGTCGCTAACATCGAGAGCAACAGACTCCAGATCGGCGAGGCAGGCGGCGGCGGCGGCGGATGGGCCATTGCCTACCCGGATCACAACTTCACCGATGCGAGTATTTCCTCCACCGGGAGTTTCACTGTCTCCCTCGATCTCATCGGACCCATCGGCTCGGGCGGAGGGACGCGATTCACCGGGTTTGCTGTGGGCAATTCACTCGCCGAGGTCAATGGCTGGTCATCCAATAACCCGACCACAACCTTCACCTCGGATTTCTTTTTTGGCTACGACACCACCGGCACCAATGAGGTCAAGGTGTTCAAAAACGGCACAACCCAAGACTATCAGCAGTCGATCAACCTGGATGCAGGCGCAACCCTCTCGGCAACATTTTCTGGTATTACCGATTTCAACTCAGGCTCTACTGTCAACTACGAGGTATTTATCAATGGTGGTTCCGTTAACACAGGCAGCTTCATTTGGTCGGGAACCAATGATAACTACATCGCCGTTTATTCAAACTACACGACTAATGGCACACCAGTAGACAACTTCTCCATTTCTGATCCCTCTGTAGTCACGGCCATCCCAGAGCCCTCATCCACTGCCCTGCTCGGCCTTGCCGGCATCACACTGCTCATCCGACGCAGGAAATAAGCATTATCCTTATCTTGATTAGCTATGCCATCTTTCCCTCTCGGGATGGATGGCATTTTTATATTCATGAAGTAATCAATCACCCCCTTGCAGACCCGGTCAGCCAGTCAAGGTAACCCGCCGAACCATCCGCCACCGGCAAGGCAATGATCTCAGGCTCATCGTAAGGATGTAACGCAGCCAATTCCCGACTCATCACAGGAAAAGCCTGGCGCGTGGTTTTGATCAGTAAAAGTGTCTCATGCTCCTGACACAGCTTGTCCTGCCATTGATAAATCGACTCCACGGACGGCAAAAGATTCACACATGCCGCGTATTGCCTTTCCACCAGAACTGTGCCAATCTGTCGCGCCTTCTCCTCGTCGGGAAACGTGCACATTACCACCATTGCATCCGTCATCGTAACCAGACTATGACGAAACACCGCCGATACCGCAATGAAATCCGGATTTTTAGATAAACTCATCGAACGGCTCGACCAGGTTGAGCCGGAGGAAGTGCAGCGTCTGGTCATGCGCCTGGTACGCGAGAAAGGCTTCCTCGAAAGCGTCTTCGAGTCCCTTCAGGAAGGTGTGCTCATCCTCGATCCCGATGGCCAAATCACTTTCGTCAACCGCGCGGCATCAAACATCTTCGGACTGGATCCCACCAAATGCATCGGCCAAAGCCTGTCGCGCACCATCCGTGGATTCGATTGGAATAAACTCGCCGACCCAGGCCGTATCGTCAGCCGGGACCTGGAAATCCTCTACCCAGAGAGACGCTTCCTCAATTTCTATCTCTCACCCATGCGCGGTGAGGTGGAGGCAGACGACCACCTGCTTGGCTACGTACTGCTGGTTCGGGACATCACCCGCTCCCGGCAAAAGGCACAAGAAAATGTCGAAAGTGAAAAGCTAAACGCCCTGACCCTGCTTGCAGCCGGAGTAGCCCACGAAATCGGCAACCCACTTAATTCCACCGACATCCACCTCCAATTACTCGAACGCAAACTGAAGAAACTCCCAGACGCCGATCGTGATGAGCTGTCCAACCACTTGCAAACCGCCCAAAGCGAAATCAGACGGCTCGACACCATCCTCAAGCAGTTCCTCGAGGCCATCCGCCCGACACAACCACAACGGGACCACCTCAGCATTCACGATCTGCTCCAGGAAACACTCGAACTGCTCGAACCAGAACTCGAAGAACGTAACGTAAGAGTCTCGCTCGAACTCACCGACAATATGCCCAAGCTGCAAATGGATGGCACCCAAATCAAGCAGGCACTATACAACCTTCTCAAAAATGCCTTCCAAGCCCTCCCACCCGAGGGAGGACTCATCGATATCTCTTCCTCATACACCGACTATGAAATTGAACTGGTCATTCGCGACCACGGATCAGGCATCTCACCGGAAATCATGGGCTCGATTTTCGAACCCTACCACAGCACCAAAAAATCCGGCACCGGCCTCGGCTTGCTGATCGTCAGACGTATCGTACGCGAACACGGTGGTGAAATAGAACTCGAAAGCAAGGAAGGTGAAGGCACCAGCGTCACTATCAACCTACCACGGCAAGACCGCCACGTCAGATTGCTCGAAGACACACATCCCTCGGTAATCGATCTAGAACCTACCCAGAAATCATCATGAATCCCGCCACCCTGCTCATCGTGGATGACGAAAAATCCACTCGCGAAGGACTGCGTATGGCACTTGAAGAACACTTCGATTGTTATATTGCATCCGGCATCAAGGAGGCCATGGCCGTGCTGAAGTCAGAACCCATCGACCTCATGCTCACCGACTTGAGACTCTCAGGCGAAAGCGGCATGGATTTGTTAGATAAGGCGCTGACCTTGCCAAGTCCACCTGTCGCCATCATGATGACCGCCTACGGATCAGTCGACACCGCGGTAGAAGCCATGAGACGCGGTGCATGGAATTTCGTCACCAAACCACTTAACCTAGACGAGGTGGAACTCCTTCTCAAACGAGCACTTAAAAACCGCTCACTGGAAAAAAATAACGCCAGACTCGAACAGGAAAACATAGACCTCCGGGA
>JARFPV010000333.1 GCA_029288115.1 Akkermansiaceae bacterium
GTATAAGAGTAAGCGTCATGAAATGGACGATCAGCCGCCTTCTCATGACTCCTGGAAGCAGGTTCCTGCAGCGCCTTCGCCTGCCGCCTCCACTTCTCTTGCTCGCGAATATAGCTTATCTGGGCCGGGCTGGGCAGCCCCGTCTTCCACGTCGTCAGGGTGCTTTGTGGTCGTTTGGGCTGCTGAACCACTCGCGGACTGGTATCCAGCCATGCGTCACTGACGTCAGCCGTGTCGTATCCCGTGGTAGTACAGGATACAAGGCAAGCGCATAACAGGGCTAGGAATGGAATAAACTGACAGGTGTTCACAGCTTCAGCAGGGACTTCTCGGGGTGGGACGCGTTCTCGAGGGCCTTTATTCAATCAGATTTAGCGTAACAGGGGATGACCCGCCTTCGCCTTTGATGTGAAAGGAGCACGAAGATAGGTAGGTGCCAGGGGGGTCCTGGTCAAGGCGTTCTGGCGCTCTACGCTGAGTCCATTCCAAACATCAACAAGCAATCGAGCCTCCGGCCTCGCCCGGACAATCCTGCTTTTGAGATCGTCATCCAAGTCAAGTGCCTCGGGATCATCAAAGGTGAACAGCGCCATTCCTTCCAGCCGGCGCAAGCGTTCCAGAAACTCAGTCCTGCCCATCAACTCAACGGCCGCAGCCTCACCATTCTCCTCAATGGGAGACACAAAAAAAACACCCCGGCGCGCATCACCTACCGCAACCGCAGGCTGACTCAGACGGGCAAGCGATGTCGCGGCAAATGAGCCCAAGCCAATCGCCGGACACCCGTGAGCAATTGCCAGCCCCTGACCGACGGCAATACCGACACGTGTTCCGCTGTAACTTCCAGGACCCGTTCCAACGACCACCAGATCGAGCTGACCCCCGCCAAGAACCGCCAATGCATTTTCCAAAGCCTCAAACACCATGGCATTGTGGTTGCGGCCCACCGAAAAATCATGCTCCGAGACAAGGCCCCCATCCCTCCAGACCACGATAGTCGCTTCGGGAACTGAAGTTTCAATGGCAAGAACGGTACTCACGCACGGCAAGCTAATCACAGGAAAAAAAATACCAATTCCGGAATTCGACAATTTCTGCGCTATGGATGTCAATATTCTGGCAGGATTACTACTTGCATGTCAGTCCTTTTACCGCTTATTTCCACCCGCACGTATGTTCATTTTCCGCAATGACCATACCCACTTATCAAGATTTTCACCCATTTTCATTTAGCCTACATCTCACAGAAACTACTATCATGACTGACTACGCCAAAGGACTCGAGGGAGTCATCGCAAACGAATCCGCTCTCAGCAAAGTCGAGGGCATGGAAGGAAAACTTTCCTACCTCGGATATGACATCGATGACCTCGTCAATGAGTGCACCTTTGAAGAAGTCACCTACCTGCTGCAAAACGGCCGCCTCCCCAATCAATCCGAACTCGATGACTTCGGTATGAGCCTGCGTAGCCGGCGCGAACTACCCGAGGGAGTCGTCGAATTCCTCAAGACCGCGCCCAAAGACGCCCTGCCAATGGACATCATCCGCACCGGCGTATCCATGCTAGGCCTTACAGACAAACGCGCCAAAATAGGCGAACCGGATCATGAGGCCAACCGTGAGGTCGCCCTGTCTATCGTCGCCCAGATCCCAACCATCGTCGCCTACTACCACCGCGCGCGCCAAGGACTCGACCTGCCCCCCGTTCGCACCGACCTATCAGAGGCTGCCCATTTCCTCTACCTCATCAATGGTGAGGTGCCCAGCGAGGCCGCCGCACGCACACTCGATATCGCATACATCATCCACGCCGACCACGGCATGAATGCCTCTACCTTCGCTGCCAGGGTCACCGTAGCCACCCTCAGTGACATATACTCCGCCGTCACCTCCGCCGTCGGAACCTTGAAAGGACCTCTGCACGGAGGTGCCAACGAAGGCGTCATCCACATGCTCGAGGAAATTGGCGATGAAGACAAGGTGGATGCCTACGTCGAGGACTGCCTGGCAAACAAGAAAAAGATCATGGGCATCGGACACCGCGTCTACAAGGTACTCGACCCACGCGCGCCACACCTCCAGAAAATGGCAATCAAACTCACCGAGGAGCTCGGCGAACCGAAATGGATCAACATGTCCAACCGCATCGCTGAAATCATGCGCGAGCGCACGGGCCTGAACGCCAACGTCGATGTCTACTCTGCCACCGTCTACTACTCACTCGGCATCCCAACCGACCTGTTCACACCCATCTTTGCGATCGCCCGCGCCGCCGGCTGGACCGCCCAAGTCCTCGAACAACTCCAGGACAACCGCCTCTACCGTCCACTCACCAAGTACGTGGGCCCCGCGGAAACCATGCCCATCCCACCGATCGAAAGCCGCTAGGCAAACCGGACAAATCCATTTTTCAACTCACCCGGCGGGACATTTCCTCCGGGTTTATTGTTGCCTCACTCATCCAAAAAATCCGTCTGGTTGCCCTGGCCAAATGACTTCGTGCCGTAGGTCTGCTCGATCTCCAGCCTCCTGAGCTCATTTTCCGCATTCACCTCCTGCAAATGCCGTGCCTGGGCATTCCTTTGCCAACCTTGGAAAAACAGACACAATGCCGCGATCGATACCATCAACAATATCAAGATGACCCAAGCAATCACATCGAGAGCCAAACTCGATAAGCCTGATTCTCCCATCAACCCCCTCATCGCAATAATCCCCGTGCAAACCACCGTAGCAAACCACAGCCAGATCACTTCCCTGTCAGAGCGGAGCGAATAAAACATCACCAGTCCTAACAAACGAACCAGCACAAAACCCCAAAACGAAAGCAAGAGGTAAAACGGCGCAAGTATCACAGACCATAAAAGAGACTCAAACATCATCAAAATCATATCAACCACATCACCCCATGCACCCGCCCACAGCGCCCCGGCAATCTCGGAAAGATAATACGAAGCCACAGCGATAATACAGCCCACCCAA
>JARFPV010000335.1 GCA_029288115.1 Akkermansiaceae bacterium
GCATCACACACAATTCACCCATCGTTGATTTCACGTAATCCACTCCCCTCGCATCCAGCAAATCGGACCGAGTAACTTCAGAGTTAAATTTAAACATCTCTGGCAGCATTAGAGCCACGGCATGCCCATGTAACACCCCAAAGTGCGTTGTAAGAGCATAAGAAATAGCGTGCGGTGCCGTAGTTTTTGTTATGTTAATTGCTCGGCCTGCCATGTGAGATGCTTGGCCCATCGCTTTGAGCGCAGCCGGCTCTCTGTTTACCACAGCAGCAACCATATTATTCCAAGCAAGCTCTATCGCCTCTTTAGCTACTTTCTTTGATTCATTCGTAGAATGAATGCTCCAATAGGATTCCACCCCCTGGCAAAAAGCATCCATCGCTGCCGCTGCTGCAATGTGTTGGGGAACGGTCGTCAGCAAAGACGGCAACACCCATGCGGCATCAGGCAAAAGCTTCGGATGAGCCACCGAATATTTCACTCCACGATCATAAAGCACCGCGAATTCAGTCGCCTCACTACCCGAACCCGCAGTAGTTGGCAGAGCAAACAGAGCGACCTGGGAAGGCGCGGCATCACTCGCTGAATACAGAACGTCATCGATTTGGTTATTCGATTGGTTGAAGCACTTAATCAACTTACCGACATCCATTACACTACCACCACCCACCGCAATAATCGCGCTGAAGTCGATGCCGTTTATTTCATCTAAAATACGGAGAATGTCATCCTTCTTAGGATTTGTCTCAAAATCAGATACTTGTGTAACCTGACGCCCTTCAAGTGCCGGTGCCAGCAGAAGGCTCGCTCCGCTAGTTTCGTAGCTTGACCGACCTGTCACCAATAAAATTGAACGATGCCTGCCAGCGTCGAGCAAACATATCAATTCATCTAACGAACTTTCACCATATAATACACAGGATTTTTCAGACTCTTCCATCGTCTCTAGCTTACGGTCGCAAAAAATCCATGAATGCCCGCTTGTTCTCTATCGGCTCATCAACTGGCCTTCCAAGGTCAGGTCGAGCCCCAGGCAACACGCAGACCTCCAATAAAACGACCCCTTCCTGCTCTCGTGATTTGGCCATTTCCTGGAGAATGCCATCCTCTGTATTCACGCTTACAGCATGCTGGTAGCCACAGGCTTTTGCGACTGCAGGAATGTCTATATCAAACCCCACCGTCGGCTGCCCTCCCACGGAATCATGCTTTCCGTTATTGACCACTATGTGTATCAGATTCGCCCCCTTGTATTGCCCCACAATTGCCAGCGAACCCATGTGCATGATGACTGCTCCATCACCATCAATACAATAGACCTTTTTGCTCTGGTTCATCATCGCAACACCAAGAGCAATTTGCGAACAATGCCCCATGCTGCCGACGGTTAGAAAATCTTGTCCGTGCCCCTGTTTATTATTGTCCCGGCACTCATATACCTCACGTGAAATCATTCCCGTGGACGAGACCACGGGTTCATCACTCGAAATTTCACCTAATATAATTTCGATTGCCCTCTCCCGAGTTAGTGTCAGGTTCTTCGATCCAAATCGCGTGGACTGGGCAACATATTTTTTGAATGTGTTCTTGCGAACGACCAGGGCAACAGGTTGTTGAAGGTCTCGGGCCATTCCCACTATTTTTTGTAGAACCGAGTGGGCTTCTTCATCGGTATCAGGTAACACCGCGTAGGGTATGCCCATAACATCGAGCAACTCTAGTGTCACTTCACCCTGCTTGATGTGCTGTGGTTCATCTTTTACGCCAGGCTCACCACGCCAGCCAATCATCATCAGCATCGGAATCGAATAGACTTTTGAATCGGACAGGGAAAGCAATGGGTTCACAGCGTTACCAAGCCCTGAATTCTGCATATACACCATCGCCAGATTACCCGTTGCCAGAAAGCTGCCAGTTGCCAGGCCGATAGCAGCACCTTCGTTGGCTGCGATCATGTGCTGATTACTTCCAGCCTGGTCAGTGATGCACGCGCAGATTTCCTTAAGCAAGGAATCGGGCACTCCAGTGAACAGACCCACGCCCTGACTAGCTATTGCCTGATAAAATTTTTCGCAATCGACCATATCGCCATACCAATATTTTCTGCATCTGATGGATACACCTGCCCAAAACGGATCGCCCCTAATCGTCAATCAATGTGATAACATCCTTGATCGGCATACAGAACTCGTCAGCCTCAAGGCTTCGTTTGCTCTTCAGAATAATTTCGGCCGTATTTTTCATCGCAGGATAAGCACTTCTCAGCAAATGGTTTGCATAAATGACCACACTAAATCCAATTTCAGCCAATTCATCTTCATGCAAGTGCCGGTAGCTTGTGGGCACACAAACGAGCGGCACCTTCTTCTCAAACTTCTCATAAGCACTGCAGAACTCTTTGATCTCGGCGCCATCTTGCTCACGGCTATGAATCATCAGCGCATCTGCGCCCGAATCAATATACGCTTGAGCGCGCTCCAATGCATCCTCCATCCCCTGATTGGCTATCAAACTTTCGATACGCGCCACAATCATGAACTCGTCAGTTACTTGGGCCTGTTTCCCTGCGTGAATTTTCTCACACATCACCTCCGTTTCTAACAATACTTGAGGGCGATCATCTCCAAAGAGTGAGTTTTGCTTCAAACCCTGTTTGTCCTCGATAATCACCGCCGAAACACCCATGCGCTCAAGCAATCTCACCATCTTAGTAAAGTGCTCTACTATGCCGCCTGTATCGCCATCAAAAATAATGGGTTTGGTAGTGACATCGAGAATTTCATTGATCGTTTGCGCTCTTGATGTGAGATCGACAAACTCAATATCAGGCCGACCCTTGACGGTGGAATCTGTCAGACTACTCAACCAGATTGCATCAAACTCATCCACCTTTCCATTCTCCTGCACATTACAGTGCTCTACAATCAGACCAGAGAGCCCATTGTGGGCTTCCATAACCCTCACGATTGGTTTTGCTTCTATGAGGCGTCGCAATTTACCGAGTCTGATCCCCGGAGTCGTCCCAATGTCCTTGACGGCTTTGTTAAGTGCGGTCGACGACAACCCCTCGGTGTACTTTGGTTCGATCAATTCGCCACCCCATTCGCTGAGCACCTTGATCACTCTAGTCCGAGTTTCCTGCTGAGGGCCGCTTTTCCAATCATCCCCATGCACCACATAATCAGGTTTGAGAGCCTCTAGGTTAGCCACGTAATCCAGAGTTTCCTGAGGCATCACCTTCACCACCCCCTTGACGTTTTCAATGATTTGTTTGCGGTGTTCAAAAGGCAAACAAGGAAGCCGCTTATAGCTGGCGATCGCTTTATCCGTTAACAAGCCCACGACAACATCCCCATACCCTCGGGCAACCTCTATGATATTTATATGACCGGGATGGATTAAATCGGCACTCATACCGACATATACTTTTTTGGGATTCTTCATGGCTTTTATACTGTTTAGCGATGCTAAAATGTGGCCGACTGGTGAGATACCAACCGAGTGCCTTTCCTAACACAAAAAAACATCAGCATCAACCCAACAGCTGTAACAGATATCCATTGAATGGCGTGGATAACAATTGCAAAACTCATCGCAACGTTTCCTGATACCGCCAATGCCCCCAGTGCCAAAACCACGGCCCAGTGGTAAACGCCAACGTGTCCAGGAGCAGAAGGCAATAATACACTGAGATTCACTACCCCCATCACAAACCAACAGATTGGCACCACGCCCTCCATTCCCCAGTGTGTAGCCAGAATGGAAAATGACCCCGCCTCAAGAATCCACACCAGTAACGATGTCAGCATCACGAGAGTCAGTCTTTTCCCGTTTCTTAATCCTGCCAAAGTATCAATCACAGAGTTCCCCAACCATTGGGCAATACGCCCTCGGCTGTTTAGCTTTGCCTTGATGGCCTTACCGAACCGTATTACCATCACCAGACCAATCACGCCCATTCCAAATCCAATGGCACCGAGTATTGCTAGTTGGTGTATTTGCTCTGTGCCCGTGCCGCTGATGCGAACCATGAGCATTGAGGCTAGCAGAAGTGCCACAATGGCCATTGCGTCCATAATCCGTTCGCCGCCCACCTGCACAATTGCGGCTGAACGTCGAATTCCATACATCCTTGCCGCCGCATCAGCACGCATCAATTCACCCATCCTGAAAGGCAAAAGATTATTCCCCGCGTATCCAATTGTTACAATTGCCAGCGATTCCAGCATCGAGGGGCGACACAATGCTCCCAACATTAATGATGCCCTCCATGCCCTGAAAATAAAACCTAGCATATATATTACCAAGGAAATGGCAATCAACGCAGCAGGAACAAGCTTGATCTGCTGCCAAATTTCCACCCACTCAAAACGTGTCACGCAAAGATACAGAGTCCAACTACTGATCGCGATTCCAATGCAACCCTTTATCCAAGACTTTTTTGTTGTAGCCCAGTCCATCAGTTCATCGCCGCAATTGTGCGGCCTGCCTTGCGCCCCTCTCTAACAGCATAATTCGTCCCTCTGTCTTCTGGATAAATCTGTGCCATTGATGATAAATAAAGCCCATCAAC
>JARFPV010000376.1 GCA_029288115.1 Akkermansiaceae bacterium
CCCACCCCCCACACCACCACGTCACGGTGTTCGTCGGCAGCGTCAGATGTGTATAAGAGACAGCGATGAAACCGTGGACCGTATCCGTGGGATCAGGAAAGGCGATTTCAAATACATCCGCAATTTCCATCCGCTGCGTCCCTACCTGCAAGCGTGTGACTACAAAGACCGTAAGCCATTCATGCCGGTGCTGAGGGACTTGTATGCGGCCGGTAAACTCAACAAATCCCAGTCACTGCAAATGGCGGAGGTACGGCCCGAAGAAGAACTCTACGATCTGTCGCAGGATCCCTGGGAGCTTCACAATCTCGCCGGAGATCCGGCGCAGCAGAAGCGCTTGTCCGATTTCCGGGCCTTGCTTGGGCGCTGGATCATGGATTCTAACGATCAGGGTCGCTACCCGGAGCCGATGAGGATGTTCGACAGCGATATGAAGGTCTACGTCGAAAGAGTCGCCCGCAAGAATCCCGGGCAGGCGACGCAAATCAAGGAGAACATCTCTATAATGAAGAAGTGGCGGATTGAAGGAAAGTAGGGATCGGGGGGATCTCCCGCATCTCCTGAATATGGGCCAAATGGCCGGGTTGACCGAAATGATGCATTCCCTCATGATTTTCTTAATCGGTTATAAATTTGGTGTTTATGACGAATAACAAACCACAACCCAATAGAGAAAAATAATGAAAAAGACACATATCTCACTTGCATGCCTGGGCATGATGACCACGGCCTCGCTTCAGGCGGCGGTTCTTGCCGAATGGACCTTCAATGACACCTCCAGCCAGGCGGCGGCTCTGGGTGCCACCAGTGTCGCGGCGGGCACCACGGTGTCAGGGCTCTGCTTCAACGACTCGTTCGACTTTGCCGGATTAAACAACGTTCCCAGCTCCGTCCACGACGGCTATGGCTTCGGTGGAGCTTCGGGGGCGAATGTCATTTTCCTGCACCGCGCGAATTATTTCGACGGCTCGGGGACTCCTCCCAAAGAGAATGCGAGCGATTACACGTCTTGGGGAAACGGAGCGTCGGAAGGGACGGGTGACACCCTCACCGCCGACGGCAACGCTCCTGTTGTGTTTACCGTTACCGCGGATGTGGGGCAGTCTATCACCCTGGAGAGCCTGACCTTTGACCGGGTGGGCGGTAATAATACGATCATCCAGTTTCAGGAGGCCAGTGCAACAGTTGGCCCCAGTGTCACTCTGACTTCAAACACCGACTTTGTGGTGGCCTTGAATGCTCCGGTCATTATCGGATCCGGTCAAACGAAGTCCTTCACCTTCAATCTGAACACTGGAGCCTTGAACCACAGCATTAACATCGATGACATCACGCTGAACGGATCAGTGACCCCCATTCCCGAGCCTTCGGCAGGGATTCTGCTCGGCCTGGGCGCCCTGGCGCTGACCCTACGGCGCCGACGCTAAGCTTGAGGTGAGATCAAACCCCCTTTCTTCCACCTCCAGCCTCCACAACATCGCCCTTAAGGACACCTGGTAAAAACAAACTCCAGCAGTGAAAACCGTGCGTTTCAATCGCCTGGCAACGGAGCGTCGCGGCTTCACCCTAGTCGAGCTACTGGTCACAATCACCATTGTGATCGTGCTTGCGGCCCTTGTGTTTATCATATCGCGTAGGGCGATGAATTCGGCGCACAATGCGGAGTGCGTAGCCAGCCTGCGGAACCTGGCCACCGCCGGCATGAGCTACGAAGCCGAGCACGGAGCCTACCCGCACCACGGGTGGCAGAGGGACGGCAGCAGATCCTTTTGGTTTAAGACGCTGGAGGTGGAACTAGGATTTGAGCCGGGCACGAACGCCGCCGTCATTGAGCGGGCCGATATCATGCCCAAGTGCAAGAAATGCCTGAGAACCCATGGCCCTGGCACCAACCCTGACAACCGCCACATCCGCACCTACTCAATGAACCACGACCTGATCGGTCCAACAAAGAACAGCGATGGTGATCCGGTTTACCCCGGTCTCCGCTCCACCCGAGTGGCCA
>JARFPV010000417.1 GCA_029288115.1 Akkermansiaceae bacterium
GTGCATTCCATTGTTCGAGGTTAGGCTGCAGCTCCATCTTGGCATTTGCAATGTGACGGCGCACGCTTTCTAACAAGCTTCCATATTCGATATAGAAATCACGGATACCATCGCGATAATCGTTGCCCAACGAATCGGCAAACGGAACTTGTGCATCATCGAGTTTTTCATGGAACAATGCGATAACCTCATTGCGTGTTGCTCTGGCCCGAAATGCGAATGCCACCATACCGCTGACCGCACCAGCGAGCAGACCAAGCGGCAAGTATGGATACGGATCGATTTTGAGAGAGCCGGTAATACCAGCGGCGAGCAAAAGGATCAGGCAAACATAGAGCCAACCCTTCAGGTGGGTCCGGCGCTTGGTCAGCTGCATATCTAGACCTCCACGGATTTTCAAGTTCACGACTGCTTGGCGAGCAGCACGACCCATACGCTTGATAAAACGCTCACGGGTGTCACCGAAACCTCCGGTTTCCTCTTCAAAACCCTTTAGCTTGATAGCAAGACGCTCCTTCACGCGCGGCCGTATCGTTTCCCAGTGGTCACGGCAGGCGTCAATGAGGTTTTTACCATCATCGCTTGCCTGCTGCTCAACAGCAGACTGCACGGATTCAATCAGAGTTGCTTCTATTTCCTTGGGTAGATTTTCAGCAGCAAAGAGACTTTTCATAGACCCCCAGATATTCATCCTGCGGCGCATCAGCGCAATGATATGCTCGCCTTGGCTGACAAAAACTTTTCGCATGCCCGCAAACTTGACGGCAAAGTCAGCTGACTGTTTTTCGCGTTCCTTGTCGACTTCCGCTTCGATTTCACGAAGGAATCCCTCGTTCTCCTCGAGCAGTCGGGTGCGCAACTCAATCATACCCTCGATATTACGTAACACCGCTCCAGCAGCATCACGAACCTTCCCTAACACTTCCCTTCGGGCTGGAGAACCGGTAACGACTTCGGAGATGTATTTTTCAAGCGCAGGATAACCGCTCTCGCGCCACATTCCCTCACCGAAGGGGCTTTCCATCTTTGCTTGGACGGCCAGTTTACCCGACACTGGATAAACGGGGAGAATCCTGCCTATACGCTTTTGCGATAGGTCGCGCATATGACCAAGAATGACCTCGAGGTCTTTTTCATCCCGTAAATCGGCTTGTTGGATGATGAAAATCGATTTCTCCATCATTTCCTCGTCCTGCTTCGAGATAAAGTCCCAGGTTGACGCGCCCCATGGGTTGCTAGCAGGAAACACCCAGAAGATCAGATCGGAAACAGGCAGGAAACGATCGGTGATCGACTGATGGCCTTTGACCACCGAGTTAGTCCCCGGGGTATCGACGAGGTTGAAATCCATCAGGAAGTCAACTGGCCGGAATCGTTCCTCAAGGATGGGTGTCACTTCCTTGTCATGCTCCTCGTCGCCATAGCGGTACCACTGCACGCGATCCGTCTCAGGTAGAACGTTGGTCTTACACACGTCCTGACCGAAGAGTCCGTTGAGCAAGGTAGATTTCCCTGCGTTAACCTCTCCGCAAACGACAAAAAGAAAAGGATTACTCAGTCCTTTGGTGATGTCATTTTGAATGAGTGAATCCTTTTCAGCACCAGTTTTTTCCGCCAATTCCAAAACGCGCAGCACAACATCGGTCAGACGCTTGCGTGTTTTGAAATAATCTTCTCCGAACATGATGGCGCGTGATTATCAAGCAAGTAGCTGTCACCCACATACAAGGGTATATACGATCCAGCGAGTTGTGGAAGTTAGGGAGCGACCACCGTGCTGACTGGTGTAACTGAATTCGGGACTGGCGTGAAAACTGGCACGGCAGGTTTTGCTGCAGGAGGCGTTGCGGTGGTCGAAGGATTCAATGCCAACAACTGGGAGACCGTGACGAATTTAAAACCCTTGCGTAGCAGGCCATCAAGCGTGGCAGGCATCGCATCCACGGTGGGTTTGTGCAGGTCATGAGCCAACACAATGGAACCATTGCGCGTGTTGTTGACGATTCGACTGGTGACCACTGAGAGCCCAGGGCGTTTCCAGTCCTCGGGATCGACATTCCAAAGAATCGTCGGATATCCGTAGTCCTTATAAATCCATGCACGCTGGCTCTGGCGTAGAGCTCCGTATGGCGGCCGCATCGTGCGCGGTTTGACACCACAAGCAGCTATAATAGCATCGCGAGTCTTATCCATTTCCCAGCGGACGCTGGCATCACTGAGTGCTGTCAGTTTTCTGTGAGTCCATGTATGGTTGCCGATTTCGTGACCCTCGGCAACGATCCGGCGGACAATGTGCGGGTACATGTTTACGCTACGACCGATCACATAAAACGTCGCCTTGATATTGCGTTCGCGCAGCATATCGAGCAAGCGAGGGGTATTTTGTGGATGCGGGCCATCATCGTAGGTCATGGCGATATAAGGCATGGTAGTCCTTCCACGTGAGTGGCTAACGCCGACATTGCCTGGAAAATTGGCAGACAATGCGATATCCGGATTACGCATAGACGGGCCACGCAATGAAGGAGTGCGGTAATCGCTATTTGATGTTGTTTTTTTCTTATCCTTGTCCTTGGCAGAACAACCCACCAAGGCGACGAGGGCAGAGAGGGCAATCAGAAGAAGCGGTTGACGGTAGTTGATCATAAGAAGATGAGAATTGTGTAAGGATGTGGCTTGATACTGGTTCTGCGCAGTCTAGCGGCCGATCATTTTGCATGTATGAAATGGATAGAAAAACCGGTGGTTGGTGACATGTTTTTCTTCACGATCCACGGTGGCTGAACCGCTGCCCGCCGATTATGCACCAAATCAGCTGACGTGTGAAGTCAGTTATTATGCAATATTGGGGGCGTATGATCCACGCTATGAGCATTTTTTTTCATTTCAGCATTGCAAAGCTTATCCTGCCAACGTAGAGACTGCCGCCGCCGATGCGAGGTCGACATCATCCGTGTCAC
>JARFPV010000442.1 GCA_029288115.1 Akkermansiaceae bacterium
ATCGTATAGTCTGTGTAGCTCTGCGCGTAATTGGATTGCTGGCCCTGTAGCACAAACATAATTCCCTCTTTGGAATAATGGTGGGAAACAAAACCTGCCACCAGCAGACTCACCATGCTGAAGTGGGAGATGATAACTCCAGCATATTTCCAACCCTTACGGATCCTTACCAACCCGCCGAGAAACAGGTTAACAAAAAGCACAGCACTCACCAGATAGGCACCCGGCAGTGGTATGATGAGTTTTTTCCCACCGATAAACGGAAGCCATCGCTTTTCGGGGATATTTAGAAGCGGCAGGTCAGGGATGACATACAACGCCTCAGCGTCATAGTATCTTTTCTGCACTTCATAGAGCCCTTTTGCGGGTTGCTCCAGAGTGCTCGGCCAAGTGAGAATGAACAGCAACAATAAGCATGTCACAGCGAGACCATACCCGGATAAAAACCGAAACAGGCTCTTGGGTATTGAAGATGGTGATGAACGATCAGTCACAGGGAGAAATATTGGTTACTGCTACTTTTCTTCGGACTTGGGATTCGAAATACGGAGCTTTTCACTAAATTGTATCAGTCTTTCCTTCTCATTCGCCACGGCCTCGGCATCACCGATCATTTTCACCGTAAGCAGTTGATCTCCCACTGCCACGATCACACCCAATAGCCCGGCATTCTTCCGCTCAGGCTCACCCATACCACCTTTGAATGTCCCTTCGGCTGTGACGAGTACACCCTGCTGACCAAGAACGTTCACTTTCTGTAAATCATCTGTGCTGGTAAGTGGTTCTTTACCAAACTGATTAACAAGCCAGCGATTGATATTCGCCAGCATACCTCCACGACTCCTTCCCACGAACACCTGACCGTCCTCGCCAAAGCGGTAGTTATACATGCGGAACTTCGTACTCGGCATTTGCCTCCACTCCGGAGGCATCACAGCGACCAGAGAATCACGATTCTCATCGAACATAGTCAACTCCCGCTGCTCAGTCACCACCACCTTGGTCACCACCACCTCATCCTTCTTCCGGCATGATACCTGAACAGGTAGAGAAAGGGCACCAGCGATCAACAGCCATAGACAGCGTTTGGTCATGCGTGCGCATAACCTCGCACAAGCACGCGCGCAAGTGGAATCGACCAATGAAATCCACTATAATTCCCCGATATATGGGCTGGAAAATCATCGGAAATCTGTCACACCACGTCCATGACGTCACGCGAACGCTTTCTCGCCTCAGTCCGCCGCGAAGCCACCGACCGCACACCGCTCTGGGTAATGCGCCAGGCAGGCCGATATCTGCCCGAATACCGTGCCCTCAAAGAGCAATACAGCTTCATAGAAATGGCGCAAACCCCCGAACTGGCTACCCAAGTCACGCTCCAGCCACTGAAGCGCTTCCCCTTGGATGCCGCCATCATATTTTCAGACATCCTTATTATCCCTGAAGCGCTCGGGCAGCCTTACCACTTCCGAGACAAGGCCATGGGCGGCGGCATTGCGATGGACTATTTACTCGATTCAGAAGCTAAAATTGACGCCCTCGACGGCTCGGGCATCGAGGAAAAACTCGCCTACCTCCCTGCTGCGCTGAAGATGACTCGAAGTGAAATCGGTGAAGAAAAAGCGTTGCTCGGCTTCGGCGGCTCTCCATGGACACTTGCTGCCTACATGACCGAGGGCGGCTCGCTGAAGGATCTCGCGGCACTCAAATCTCTTTTTTACTCGGAACCTGCTGTGTTCGAAAAGCTCATGCAGAAGGTCACGGATGCCGTCATTGATTTATTTAAGATGCAGATCGATGCGGGCATCGATGCCGTACAAATTTTCGACTCCGCGGGTGCTTTTTGCCCCAGTCACCAGTATGAAGCCATGTCACTCAGGTGGATCAAAAAAATCACCGACTCCCTACCCGCGGACTTCCCAGTCATCATCTTCGCCAAAGGAATGGCTCACCACCAAGATGCCCTGGTGAGAACCGGCGCCAGCGTGCTGAGCATTGATTGGACAGTCGATCTACCCTCATATTACGACAGCCTACCGGACAATGTCGCCGTGCAGGGAAATCTCGATCCCCTCATCCTCAGTTCCACCCCGGAGATTGTGCGTGCCGAAACCGCAGTCTTATTAGATAAAATGAAAGGTCGCCACGGACACATCCTCAATCTCGGTCACGGCATCCTCCCATCCGCCAAACCCGAAAACATGCAAGTGCTCTGCGATGTGTTGGCTGAATATGCTCAATCCTAAATCTACAGTGAGACATGTTAAAGCCTGACCTCAATCTCATCCGGAAGTATAACCAGCCGGGGCCACGTTATACCTCTTATCCGACTGCACCGCATTTCAGTGAGGAAACGGATAAGCAGGCACTTGCCGCCCAGACGGAATCGGAGGACAGCGACCTCTCACTTTACTTCCACATCCCATTCTGCAGATCGTTGTGCTGGTTCTGCGGCTGCACCAAGATCATCACTACCCAGCAGGATAAGGCGGATCATTACCTTGACTTGTTAGAAAAAGAAATCTCGCTGTTCCTGCCGCGTATCAAGCCGGGCAGAAAAGTCCGGCAACTCCACTTCGGCGGAGGCACACCCAACTACCTCACACCGGCGCAAATCGACCGCTTTTCTTCCTTTCTCCACAGCCACTTCAGTTTCCACCCCGATGCGGAAATCTCCACGGAACTAGATCCACGAACGCTGACTGAGGAGCATATTCAATCGTTCAAAAACCTCGGCATCAACCGCGCATCCATGGGCGTGCAAGACGTCAAACCCGAGGTCCAGGAGGCCGTGCACCGCATCCAGACCGATGAACACAACCGCAACGCCCTGAAGTGGCTGCGCAATGCTGGCATTTCCTCCTGCAACCTCGACCTCATCTACGGTCTACCCAAGCAGACTCCTGAGAGTTTTGAGGAAACCCTGCACCACATCCTCGATTACTCGCCCGATCGACTCGCTGTCTTTTCCTATGCCCATGTCCCGTGGATCATGCCCGCTCAGAAAATCCTCGAGGCAAAAGACCTGCCCGAGCCCGAGGCAAAACTGAAGATGCTGGAAAAAATCATCACCATACTAACCGACAACGGATACCACTACGTCGGAATGGATCATTTTGCCAAAGAGACGGACCCTCTAACCGTCGCGCAGAAAAACGGCACTCTGCAGCGCAACTTCCAAGGATACTCGACCCACGGCGGCGTGGAAATCTGTGCTTTCGGAATGTCTTCCATCTCTCAAACTTCTCGTTCCTACCGACAGAACTTCAAAGACATTACCGACTACGGCCAGGCAGTCTCAGAGGGTCACTATCCGATCGACCGCGGCATTCTGCTCACCGACGAGGACGTTATGCGCCGCGACATCATCATGTCGATCATGTGCCAGCTCCACCTCGACTATTCCGCAAAGTCCGAACAACACGGAATCGATTTCAAACAGCACTTTGCCGATTCGCTGGAGTTGCTAAAACCAATGGAGAAAGACGGCCTGTTAGAACTTGGAGAAAAATCCCTCCAAGTAACCGAGCAAGGCCGATTGTTCATCCGCAACATTGCTATGAGTTTCGATGCCTACCTCGCTCAAGGCGAGTCACAGAAAGGCAAATTCTCGAAGACGGTTTAATAGCTAAAAATGCTGCCTCAACATCGCGAGTGATTGCGGAATCCCCTTGAGTGGGTCTGCTTTACCTTCGAACTCCAAGGAAACATACCCCTTAAAATTCGCAGTCTTCATGATCTTGGAAATGCGTGCGTAGTCAAGATCAAGCGTGTACCACCGGCCTGTTCCGTAGTAGGTCTTTGCCTGGAGGAGAACCGTCTGCGGGGCGAGTTTTTTGAGTCGGTCGTATGGGTCTTCAAGAAAGTTGCCGGTGTCTAAGGTCACCTGTAGCCATGGTGACTTGACGGCATCCACCACGCGCTTCACCCCCTCCGGCGTGCAGCCTAGCCCCCAGTGATTTTCCAGCCCCATGATAATGCCACGCTTTTCCGCTTCAGGGACGAGTTTTTCGTAGGCATCGATTACCCACTTATAGGCGTCCTCCTCGGTGTATCCTTTGAGGGGTTTTTCCACACCGCGATTTGCCATCAACTCATCAAACGATTTCGATGTCCCCCAAGTGCCCGAATTCACCCTGATGGTTGGAATCCCGAGCCGATATGCTTGTTCAAGACAGTCAAGGGTGTGGTCGATATTTTTCTGCCGTTTTTCCTTATCGGGGGACAAGAACCCCTGGTGTGTGGAAAAACCCATCAGATCGAGACCTAACAAAAATGCATGACGTTTGATTTTTTGGAGCGCCGCATTCTCGGTCGAGACCAATTGGCGTTGAAGAATTTCCAATCCATCGAATCCCATACGCGCAGCGTGATCCAGACACACCTCCAGAGGCCGGTATTCCTTACGGTGGAATGCCCAGAATGAATAGGATGACACCCCAATCGGGTTGGCAGTCCGTTTTACTTTCAGATCAGCCTCGATCTTGACTGTTTGTTTGTCCTGGGAACTGGCCACAGCCATACCGGCTGCAGACGCGGCAGTCGCCGCAAGAAACGTTCTTCTATTCATGATATGATGATTACTCTTCAAGGAGGATAAGACAATCTCCATTTAACACGATACAGCATGATCGCAGCGAGGATTCACGCACAACAAACAGCGCGGTGGACAAACTGACATTACGCAAGTAGAAGCATGCCGCGATGATGGCAGCAGGAAAAAACGACGGCACAGGCATTGTCCAAATGCTTGCCTCGGTAGTGCTTTTTACCGTCAACACCTTGATGGTGCGCTGGCTCGCGTTGCAATTTTCGGGAGTCGATGGCTGGCAGGTTACATTCTTCCGCGGCATCGCCGGAATCATCCTCGTATGGTTGCTTTTCACCCGTGGGAGAGGCTTGCAAGCGAAGCATTTGGTAAGCCGACCTCTCGTAATGGCACGTGGACTGTTAGGAGCCTTGGGTATTTACCTCTACTACCTGACTATCATCCACCTCGGTGCCGGCAGGGCAGTCATCCTCAACCTGACCTACCCAATCTTTGCGAGCATCATCGCAGCTGTTTTCCTCAAAGAGTCACTGAGCAAACGCAAGCTCGGCTGGATCGTTGCCGGCTTCTTCGGGCTAGTCATTTTCCTCGGCGATCAATCACTCGCAAATGGAGTTTCGAAATACGATCTTCTCGCCCTGCTGGGTGCCGTTATTGCGGCCAGCGTCGTCGTGCTCATCCGTAAACTACACGATTCTGAGCACACATCCACGATCTATGCATCCCAGTGTGTTTACGGCGCGATTCTCGCCATACCATTCGCCTCCCCCAAGCTGCCGGAGCTGCCCGTGGAAATCGGAGCCTGGCTTCTGCTAGCCGGAGGCATCGTCACCTTCGGGCAGCTATTCATGACATTCGCCTACCGTCACCTCGAAGTATCCACGGGAGCATCCATCCAGATGCTACTACCCATTTTCACAGCACTCGGTGGATATTTTTTGTTTCAAGAAAAGTTTACCTTGATCGAACTGCTAGGCGCAACCCTCACACTGCTTGCCACCTATCAGGTGATGAGAGTCAAAAGAAAAACTATCTGATTCGTATCGCAAAAAGCCCCGATCAGTTTCCTGACCGGGGCTTGTGAATTTTGATTCGTTTGTTGAATTAGCTAACCTCACCGCGAGCCATGCCTTTAGCCTCGAGTGCGGCTTGCGCAGCAGCGAGACGAGCAACGGGAATACGGAATGGTGAGCAGGAAACGTAGTTGAGTCCCTGACGGCAGAAGAACTTCACCGACTCAGGGTCACCACCGTGTTCACCGCAGATACCCATCTTGAGGTTTTTCTTGGTCTTACGACCGCCCTTGACGCCCATTTCAACAAGCTTGCCAACACCACCCTGGTCGAGGCTGGCGAATGGGTTGTTGTTGAGCACCTCTGCGTCCTGGTAAGTCTGCAGGAAGCTTGAGGAGTCGTCACGGGAAAGGCCGAGGCCAGTCTGGGTGAGGTCGTTGGTTCCGAATGAGAAGAACTCAGCGTGCTCAGCCACTTCATCAGCAGTGATAGCAGCGCGTGGGATCTCGATCATGGTTCCGACGGAGTACTTCAGCTTCGCCTTGGTGAGGCCGAGCTTCTTGCGAACAGCAGCGGCGGTCTCATCGATCACCTGCTTCTGAAGCTCGAGCTCACGGGCGTAAGAGACGAGTGGGACCATGATCTCTGGGAGAACCTTGGTACCTTTGGCCTGCACTTCAGCAGCAGCTTCAAGGATAGCCTCAACCTGCATGGCTGTAACTGCCGGGTAGCTGATGCCGAGACGACATCCGCGGTGACCGAGCATGGGGTTCTCTTCATGAAGTGCATGGATACGCTTGCTGATTGCAGCAGCGCTCATGCCGATCTTCTTGGAGAGATCCTTCTTCTGCTTGGCATCCATGGTGCCGATGAACTCGTGCAGTGGTGGATCCAGCAGGCGAATCGTAGCAGGGCGACCTGCAAGAGACTTGAAGATACCGATGAAGTCCTTCTTCATGAAGACCTTGATCTTTTTCAATGCCTTGGCACGACCTGCATCATCATCAGCAAGGATCATCTCACGAACGGAGTCGATGCGGTTACCTTCGAAGAACATGTGCTCAGCACGGGTCAGGCCGATACCTTCAGCACCGAACTTGATTGCCTGCTCAACCTGCTCAGGTGTGTCAGAGTTGGTGCGGACACCTACCTTGCGGAGCTTGTCAGTCCACTTCATGAGCTCGACGAACTTCTTGTAAGTCGCGCTCTTCCTGTCTCTTATACACATCTCC
>JARFPV010000452.1 GCA_029288115.1 Akkermansiaceae bacterium
CCTCTCTACCTTGCGGACGGCCGAATCAACCGCTTCGCAATCACCGAGGGCGGGGCGGTGACGAATGCACCAGGCCTGCCACAGAATGGCAATGGAGGAAATCGATGGGGCATCAACCTCGAGGAACTGTCGCTTTACCACAACATCCATCGGGTCATCGACTGGTCGGAGGGCACACCCATGCTGGTCACCAAGGCCGACCCGGATTCTTCCTCTCAGGACCGCTTCTACATGTATGGCAAACCCGCGGTCGAAGCGATGCAGTTCATCCTTTCCCTCGTGGCCGTGCCCGATGGCAAAAATGCCGATGGTGATAAGCTCTACAAGATGCAGATGATGCTCGACGGCATGCTCGCCCTCTCCAATCCCAACGACGTCCGACTCCGCTTTCCCCCCGGACTCGTGAAATCCCTGATACTCCTCAGCTTCCCATACGACATGAAATTGAAAATCGTGAAGGCCGATGGAACACCCCTCAACACTGACAGGACATGGCCCACAGCCCGGGCAGTCTTCAATGGATACATCGAGGGAGGCTTCGGAGGAGTGCCGGCAGACGGATTCGATCTCGATCCCGGCGAAGCGGCCGCCTTCGGGTCAACGACCGCAAAAGGAGCCAACCTGAACCTTCGCCGTGGTTTCGTTCCGAGCGGTGGCGTGAGGATGACAAGGTGGGATCTCAAGGCCAGGGGGCTGAAGGAGACAGCCAAGGTCGACTTCGAACTGCTTAAAGTGATCACTGCCAGAAACAAGAGTAACAGCAACGTTTACTTCCAAGGGTGGCATGACCGGGGAACCGAAGCGCAGAGAATCTTCGAAAGCTCAGTGATCACCCAAGGGCCGGACCCCGACGGCGAGCTGCTCACCCGCTTCCTGCCGGAGAAGATCCTTCCTCCCCAGATCCTCCCGGTGAGGGACTTCATCAACAGCCCGCAGCCCGTAATGCTGTTCAGTATCCTGAAAAATGTCGAACGGAGTTCCAGCGAGTCCAACCCGGATGCCTTGCCCTCCCGCCCATTGCTGCTCGACGAAGTCGCGAGGTCAGGACGCGCGATACTCCGCTACGGGAACGTATCCCGTGATCTTCATGCCTCTCAGCAGCTCTACATGGCGGCGCCGATGAACTATGAGTTCAGCACCATCGCCGCTGGAGCCGGCGGGCGCCTCGTTTATCATGGCGGCGGGCGCCAGCCGGGCGTGGGCGGCAGCACCCATGTCATCAAGCGCCGGCTCCCCCTGGCGCCTCCACTGTCGCTTGGGGCCTTCGAGAATGCCATCGCCTGTGGCTTTAACAGCCACTTTGGTGACAACGGCAACAATGCATGGTCAAATATCGGCCCGGACAGCGATCCTAACACAACGGCTCTGCACGGCGGCGTGGGCGGCGCGCCGATGCTCGCCAAGGCGATCGGGAACTCATGGGCAAACCCGTATGTCGAGTCTAATAGGATTTTTCAGTCAAGTTACACCGATCCCTCATGGCTGGCCAATGCCGCGCTTTGGGATGCCTGGTTTCTCTCGGGTATCGTTGATACCTCGGGCTTGCCATCCTCGTCGTGGATGACCGACCGCAGGACCGCACGCGAGCAGTTCACGGATTTTGCAGAAGACGGGAAACGACTCAGAAACAAACGCTTTCTCTTTTACCCATACACCTCCCCGCAGCAGGCGATATCCGAATTATTCGACGGCGAAGCCTTCAAGAACTCGGCGATCAACCAGCTGCCGAATTACTTGCTCGTGGATGGTGCTTTCAACGTCAACACCACCTCGGCTCCCGCATGGTGGGCCTTTCTCTCCAGCGTCCGAGATCATGAACTCATCACCGCAGGAGGGGCGAAAAAGAAATTCACACACCCCTTCGGCACTCTGGGCTATGCCGAAAATACAGCTACCAGTGGCGCAGCTGGGGATTGGGCCGGACTCCGGGATTTGACGGAAGCCGAGCTTGGAAAACTGGCCGACGCCATGGTCAACGAAGTCAAGGAACGCGGGCCATTCCTGAACCTCGCCGATTTTGTCAACCGCCGCCCGGAGGCGAATATCTCCCAACACCGAGCGCTCGGAGCCCTGCAGGCGGCCATCGATAGCTCGGGGCTGAATGAGCGCTTTGACAGTGGTGATCGCACCGTGGAACCCGACGAATTCCAGCAGCTCAACGGAGCAAATACGCTGAACGACGAACTCGTTCCCGCCCGCGCCATCGGTGCCGCCGGCTACCTCAGTCAAGCCGCCTTACTCACCGCGATGGGCTCCCAGATCACCGTTCGTGGGGACACCTTCCTTATCCGCGCCTACGGCGATCACCGTAACGCATCCGGCGATGTGGTGGCGAGAGCATGGTGCGAGGCAGTGGTGCAGAGAACCCCTGAATACCTGGACCCCACGGACAATCCCGAAGCCCAGGACGGCTGGCCTAACTCTGCTGACAAGCTTACTGTGGTAAACGCGACATTTGGCAGGAAATTCGAGATACGCTCATTCCGCTGGCTCAGTCCCGACGAAGTCTGAATATGAATCAACACCCACTGAGCTTCCCCGGCATGCAAAGGAATTCGCGAACCCATGGCCTGCTCTCCATCTGGTTCATTCCCCTGTTGCTATTCACCCTCTTCGCCACGACCATTTCCAATGCTCAGGAAAAAGAAAAACCCGCAGCCAAGCAGAAGCAAACGGGAACGATGGTTCGGTTGCTTTGCGTCCAGAGCCTGACGGAAGATGGTAAGGAAGTCACTCTGGCAACCAAAACCAAGGACGGCAAATGGAAGGAGCATGGTAAGGTCACACTTCGTTCCCCATTCATCAGCCAGTGGATCCAAGTCCCGAAAGGCACCACCCATTTGCTCAGAAAGCAGGGTCAGAAAATGATCTCCTTGGGATCCTTCAAGTCCGGAAGTAAGCTCCATCGCGCTATCCTTGTGCTGTTGCCGGACAAGGCAAAAAAAACCTATCGGATTAATGTGATCAATCCAGAGCAACATAAATTCAAAAAAGGCAAAGCCCTGATTCTCAACTACAGCAAATTCCGCGCAGTGGTTAAGCTGGGAGGAAAACAAAAGGTGGTAAAGCCGGGGCAGATGCTGGTGGAGAACATCACCGCCAACAAGGACAGCATGTACCGGTTGCTCGTCAGTTATGTCAACAAGGACAAGAAGATCGTGGCTTGTTACGACCGCTTTGTCTCATCGAACCCCAGAACCCGGAAATTTCTTCTACTTTTCCCGGATACCCATACCGGACTCAGGGTCTTCAGCCTGTCCGAATTCGGCCCGTTCGAATGATCTCCGACCCGAATTTGGCAATAGCTGTGACTATACTCAATTGGGTATATTGCGGGAATTCATCATTTCATCCAGCATGCCCATGAGTATGTTGTTTCTCTCTCAGGGCGGAGCACAATACACACAGCTAAAAAGTAACTAACAACCGAATACCATCATGACTATCAACTTCCCCCGGGTCCGAACCTCAGTCATTTCTGCAGCCGTTGCAGCTCCACTCCTCCTTGCCTCTGCCCACGGCGCGATTACCCTCGTCAGCAGCGGCTCCCACACCCAGGGCAATTCCTCGGTCGACGGCACCGCCGGCGGTCCGTACAACCAGACGATCAACGCGGGCGCCAGCGATTTCCTGATCGTGGGTGTCTCCACCGAATTGGGCGGCACTTCCGCGTATAACGTCAATTACGATGGCAATGCCATGACACTTGTCGATGGTTTGCTCGGTGGTGACCTCAACCAGAACAAAATCTACATCCTGGATCTCACCGGAACCAGCTACACCGGCGGCAACGCGACGCTTTCGTTCACCTGGACCGCCACGGCTGGTGGCGACCTCGGTTTCGGCTGGGTCTCCCTTGATGGGGATCTGGGTGCCGGGGAAAGTTTGGCTGTGGTCGCCAAGGATGATTCGGTCGGTCAGACTGGATCTAATGTCGAACTTGTGACCACCACCGACACCTTCAATTTCGCGAACTTCAACCACAACAGAAGCAACAGCAACGGTGCTTTGTCATCCAACCTCACGGAAGTCTACAGGAGCGCCTCCTTCGGTTCGAACGCGGGTGCTGCCGGTTACGAACAGGGTGCCACGGCCGGCACCCACACCTACACCTGGGCTGCAACGAACCCGAGGAGTGGTACCGCGATCGCCATCGGCGTCGTAATAGTCCCCGAGCCGTCTTCCGCAGCCCTGATCGGACTCGGCGGACTTGCTCTCATACTCCGCCGCCGCAAGTAATCCGGCCCCGGAGAACCAACCATCCTTCCAATCCCATTCCCCACCACTGGGGAGTGGGGTTTGTTTTTTATGAAACAGTCAGTATCCAACCATCCTTCGCCAATCGTG
>JARFPV010000619.1 GCA_029288115.1 Akkermansiaceae bacterium
CTCGCCGTGCGAGGCTTCATGGATGCCATCATGAAGCTCGACCCTGTCGAAGCGCGCAAACACATCGACACCTCACAGGTATCGTATGCAAAACTTGCGGGGCTCTGCATCATTTTTGAGGAGGGCGAGTATAAGCTCATCAAAGACCGGCCCCTCAGGAAAATGTTCCTACGCAACACTACAGCAGGATGGTTAGCGCGCGTGGAAGCTCCTAACAAGGGAGAATCGGCAATGTTTGCTATCAACACCAAACGCAAAGACGTCAATTCACCTTGGAAGATCACCGAGATCAATTTAGACAAGTTGCTTGCCGATTATGCAAACCGTTTTTCAGATGGAGACATCCACTACACACCGCTGATCAAAAACCCGCAGGGTGGTGATTCACTGGTGATTTATTTCGACCTTGATTCCGGATTACTCACTGAACGGACGCAACGCCAACTCCGCATCGTGGCTAATCTATTAAAAACGGACGAGGACAAAAACCTGACGATTTCAGGACACACCGATGCCCTTGGATCAGATGACTACAATCTAGCCCTGTCAGAGAAGCGAGCCAACACAGTGATGGATTTCTTTGTCAAAAAGGGAGTGCCTGCCAAGCAGATGAAAATCATAGGATTTGGTAAAGCACAACCTAGAGTCCCTAACCAGACTGAAGACGGTGCCGACAACCCGGACGGGCGGCGCGTGAACCGTCGCGCGGAAATCCTTCTCGACTTCTAACGATTGATGTCAAAAACATCCACACAACAACGCTTAATCTACTGTTTTGCAGCGGCTGTTGTCATCGGCATCGTCATCACTACCACACTTGCATACTTACGCAGTCATGCGGGTCAACTAGCACCACTGAAGTCGATGAAGTCATGGCAGCATGCTGATGTTCCACTTGGTTACACACTTGATGACGGTAACACCGCGGTATTTGATCCACGATTCCTGCAACTCACCGCGTTTGACCGAGCCCTCCTCCCCTCCGCTCCCACGATGAGCTGGCCGATGGGCAGCCGTCATGGCGCTCTAACATACAACGCCCAACCCTTCTGGGCTGACAACAAACAGCGCGGCGGCCATCATACAGGCGATGACATCAATGGCATCGGCGGCATGAATACCGACCTTGGCGACCCCGTCTACGCAGTCGCAAATGGCTTGGTCATCTACCGCGGCGAACCCGCTCCGGGATGGGGTAATACAATCATACTCGCCCACCGTTCGCCTGACGGCAGCGTGTATCAACATATGTATGCCCACTTGCAGAAAAGTTATGCCGCACTCGGAGAGTTAGTTTCTATCGGAGAAAAAATAGGCACTGTAGGCACTGCAAATCTCAATTACCCGGCACACTTGCACTTTGAATTCAGACATTCGAGCGGCGTCTGGATTGGTTCCGGCTATGTCAACGGCCCCACTGAACATCTCGACCCAGCTTCGGAATTCGGCAGGTTTTCCAATAAACCACCCGATTTATTGCATACTGAACCGTTAGCCGTCGTGAAACGTGAGCGCCTCCAAAAAGCACGTGAGGGAATTTTGATAAATAACTCCACAAAATAACGTATTCTAGGATTGGACTATGTATTGTGATTGCCCCTGATGCAATTCAAGGATATTCAAAAAACCTCCGAACCACACTTATGAGTGACAACGCTCCAGATACAGATTTTACACCACCCGAGCTCGAGGAAATAGGCCGGCTACTTCCTGCCTATGAGGTACACTACTTTATCGCCAAAGGAGGAATGGGGGCTGTGTATATGGCACGTCAGAAATCACTCGAGAGAGACGTCGCCATCAAAATCCTGCCACGCCATTTTGGTGAAGACGCTAGCTTCCGCGCGTCATTTGAGACCGAGGCAAAGAGCATGGCAAAACTCAACCATCCGAACCTGATCAGTATTTATGATTTCGGGCAGGTCGATGGCCTGCTCTACATCATCATGGAGATGGTTCAGGGCAAATCCCTCTATCACTCAGCCTACGGAAAAACCATCGACCCCAGCGAGGCAGCACGCATTGTCTTAGGCATCTGCAATGGACTGGAAAATGCACACAAACACGGCATCTTACACAGGGACATCAAGCCTGCCAATATCCTGCTTGACCCCAAGGCATCTCCAAAAATTGGCGACTTCGGCCTGGCCCAGCCCGCCGGCGACACAGAATCCGAAGTATCCTTCGGCACCCCTGGTTACTCGGCACCTGAAGTGATCCACAACCCAGCTGCCGTTGATGAGAGCACTGATCTCTACTCGGTTGGCGTTATTCTTTACGAGCTTCTGACTGGCCACCTCCCGTCTAGCAGCTATTCCCCAGCCGCCTCGGAAGTGAATTGCGATCCAGGATATGACCGCGTCATCCGTAAGGCGACTCATCCGACCCCTGCACTTCGTTACCGCAACGCAAAGTCCATGGCAGCCGATCTTGAAAAGGTCATGCACGCGAAGCAGAAAGAGAACCCACTACTCGTCAAAGCGGACTCCAAACCGTCGTCATCGACCGCTAAAACGCTGCTGACCGCAGCTCCTGCGACAAACGCGCCAAAAGCTGACCACGCGACGGGCGACGGAAAAATAACAGCACCAGTTAGTGCTAAACCGGCTTCGGCTAATAATAAGGCTGCCCCGCCCACACCTCAAAAAGTTGGTTCCAATGTCCCCCTCATCAGGAACATCATCATCATAATCGCTCTGCTCGCCGCCATATACATTGCCTGGGAGGGATACAAGGTCGTACGCAGCAAACGCGAAGCGGCACAGCAACTTGCGGATGAAGAGAAAGCAAAACGCGAGAAAGAAGCTCAAGAAAAAAGAGACCGCGAACGCAAGGAGAGGCAAGCAGCAATCGATGCCAAACGGAATAACCCAGACCGGCAATCGAAGGGCAAGACACCCGACACTCTCCAGCCCAAAGAAGAGAGCCCGATAGAGACCCTTGCTCGATTGAAATCGGCCCTGTTTCTGGGCAAACGGAACGAAATGCCAAAATCCACGATCAATAACGGCAAACGCGCGCGATTCTTCAGAGCCACCCCAATGACATGGCATGCTGCACAGCAGTTTTGCGAACAACACGGTGGGCACCTCGCCGTTTTCGACAACTCAACTGACCTCAAAAAATTCGCCCACGAAATTAAAGACGAGGCATCCGTCTGGCTAGGCGCAGGCACTGCTGGCAATCAACAGTGGCGGTGGGTCGACAACACACCGTGGGAACAAGAAATCCGGAAAACCTCCAAAGCGGCTTACGTGTCCGTTGATGACACTGGTATTCTCAGACCACAGCCAGCGCAAACCTCTCTTCCGTTTTTCATTGAGTGGATGATGGACGGCTCCACTCCGGGCACCCTCGAGGCGCAGCTCACAAGGTGCGCCGAATCCATCAAGGCAGGCACACCTGAGTATCCGGCTGGCACGCTGAGTTACGACAATCGTTATTATCTTCATGTCCAACGACGATGCGACTGGCAAACTGCACGTGATTTCGCCTCAACCGCTGGTGGTGTTCTTAGCGTTCCTTCAAACGCTGACGAGAACATCTGGATCGCCACTTTTCTCGAAGACCAACTGGGTAAGGATCAAGCTTGTTGGATCGGCGGTATCCACCAAGCGGGCAGCGGATGGAAATGGGCAACGGGTGAGTCATGGAAATTCGCAAATTGGCGCAGTGGCACTCCTGATGAGGACACCGGAGAACAACTTGCCAGCGCGATGACATCCTCTGGGGAATGGGATGATTACACAAGCTACAGCAAACTTGGGTCATTCTTGATCGAATGGAGTAATGACGGGCAAGGTCTGGAAGCTGTGCAAACTGAAAAAGTCGTAGCGGCCGATCCCGTAGCACCCTTACGCGCCAAATGCGCTGCCATTCTCATCGGCATCCAGAAACGTCATGAGAAAGAATTTCATAACAATATCAAGGGGTATGAGCAGGAACTCAGGACTTTTCAAAGGAACTTGGTCTTAAGTCAGCAAAAAGCACTCGGCCCCGGTATTCTGGAAATGCAAAACCGCTACAAGAATGGCCGGATTCCGGATGACCTACCCATCGCGGACATGCCCAGAAAACTCCATGACATCGTCAACTCGAGACTAAAGAGACAAGCACAAATCCAAAGCAAATATATCAGCGAAATGGAGAATATCCGCCAGAAGTACCGGGCTAATCTCCACAACATGTCCTCGGAACTAAAAAGCAAGGGCCTGGCATCCCGTTTGAACAAAGTGAGGGACGAACTCTCCAACACAAACGATGGAACCGAGAATTTCATCAGTCACATCCTTGAAAACTAGAGTGTACACCTGGGACATTCTTAGGTTTAATTGATATTTAGTATCAATGCATTATCCTTGCAGTTGGCGAACGTTTTAGGTTAGAATACCCGAGGCAACGTGTGTCCTTCGCCAAACGAGGCAGATTTTCGCTCCGTTTGCCTTGCCGCAACCATGTCTGAAGCCACTCCAGATTTCAATTCCCCTACACCTGAGCGGCTTAGCGGTTTGCTCTCAGGTTATGAGGTACACACTCAGGTATCCAGCGGCATCGGCGGTACAGTTTACGAGGCACGACAGGTCTCACTCGATCGGAAAGTCACGATCAAGGTGCTACCTCCAGAGATTGGAAAGGATGCCGCATTGCGCAGCGCCTTCGAGGCAGAGGCCAAAACCATGGCACGGCTGAACGACCCGAATCTCGTGGACGTTTTCGATTTTGGTGCTGTCGATGGCATGCTTTTCATCATTATGGAGCATGTTCCCGGCCGGTCCCTGCATGAGGCCACCCACGGCAGCCATGTTGATCAGAAGGAAAGCGCTCGTCTTATGGCGGACGTGTGCCATGGCCTTCATCACGCCCATCAAGAAGGCATTGTTCACCGGGCATTGGAACCAAAAAACATCCTCATCAACCAAGAGACCCAGCCCAAGATTGTGGATTTTGGTCTCGCTAACCTTTTCGCCAACCGTTCAGAACAGCTGACAAGCCCCTACGCTGCGCCGGAAACCTATCAGGCCGGAAGCAAGGTCGATCTACGTGCTGACATCTATTCCGCCGGGATGATCCTCTACGACCTGGTGGTAGGACGCCTTCCATCAGAACCATACGCCCCGCCATCCACAGTCAGAAATTGCTGCCCAGAAATTGATGCCATCGTTTTCAAGGCGATTCAGCCTGACCCAGAGCTGCGTTACGCTAGCGCAGACGAGATGGCTGTCGATCTGGAAGAAATGCTTGGCAAGTTGGGTACCCCACCCACTCAAGAACTCATTCGGACTTTAGTGACTGCCGCGCCTGCTGGTGTGAAGCCTATTGCTCGGCCAGTAGCCATTCCATCATCGTCCAGCAGCACCCCCGTCATCGTATCTTTTCTCGTCGTCGCCGTCCTAGCCGGAATCATCCTCATGGTCGTGAATTCAAATTCTTCTTCAGAAACCGATAAGAAGACCACACGCGATCAATCTGCCTCACCCGCAGACAAGCCCAAGGCTAATCCAACCAAACCCAAACCACGCCACCACAAGCCAAATCGACCAAAGGAGGACAGACGTAAACCGAATATCGTGGATACGCCGAAACCCACCCCTGATCCCGATCCGGAGAAAGATCCGGACAATATGGGCGAAAAGGAGGAACCCATCGAAAAAGCAGATCCCACCCCACCGGAGAAGCCC
>JARFPV010000640.1 GCA_029288115.1 Akkermansiaceae bacterium
TCGGCAGCGTCAGATGTGTATAAGAGACAGCCATAGTATACTGATATACAACCCATCACCCTTACTTGCCATGAAAACACTCGCTATTATCGCCTCGGGCTGCCTATGCGGCGCAGCCTTCGCACAAGATGGAAGCGAGGATTACCTCAATTTCATCATACAAATCCAGAGCGATGCGAACAAGACCACCCACAAGCTGAACGATGTAACACCCAAGGGAAATAGCAAGGCTCTCGAAGGGGTCACCGGCAGCTCGGTTTTCCAGCTATGGACTATTCACCGCACCAAAGGAACCGAGCATCTCCTGGATGAAAAAATCGTTTCCAGCTACCACCCCGAGGCTCAAATTACCATCCTCACCGATGACCCCTACAAGGGCATCCCTCGCACCCGTGTGGATCGCCCATTCACCGTGACCACAACCGTAGATGGCCTCATCACCAATGATCCGAATGTTCAAGATGCTGCGAAATCCGTGGTGTTTGAGCACAAGGCAACCAATTACGTTGCCCAAGGGGTCAATGGTGCATCTCAGACTCTCCAAGGTGCGATTGACAAAAACGGCACTACTCGAGAAACCCGCCTGACAACACTCAACGGCCCCGATCTCACCCAGATCAATGGCGAGGAGGAATTTACCGTCTACGCCCGTCCTGATTACGGGGTTGAAGAATCCCATATGCTGGCCAAGGCAAAAGTTCAAATCTGGCCTATTGCCAGCGCAACGATGACCGGCATCAACACCGAAGCATGGCATTTAAAACTCCCCAACCTCCAGATCGATCTCAAGAATCTTTATCCGGACAGCATTACCTACGTCCGTGTTTACGAGGGAAAACCAAAACCCAATCCTCCAAAACTATTCATCATTAACACGAGTTACGTCAAAATTAAAGACACCACTCCCCAAGACCGCAATTTCGCCATTAGCGGTAAGGAGCTAGGCATCACTCAAAAAGGTCTCTACACCGTCGAGCTCCTCCACGAAACTCCATTTGGCATCGACATACTCAGCCAAACTTATCCACTCAAGGTCAAAGATGGGATCAAGGTGGTGGGCTCCCTGAATACCTCAGAATAAACAAAAGCCCCCACAAATTCCCAGGGTCTTTATAAAGGCACAAAAAACAGCACGGTAATTTCAGTGCCGTTTCTTGTCAGATGTCATCTGAAGTTTATTAGTGCTGATCTGTCCTACCTGGATTGGAAGGCAAAAGGTGATCGTCGTCACCAATCGGCACCTGTGGTCCGATGGCGGGATCCAGCGTGCGAGGCCGCTCCGAATCCGTGCGCAGGGGCTTAAATGAATCACTGTGGGAATCCACACGGAAAGTCAGCTCTGCCACCTCACGGTTCTGCTCTGCCATTTGCTTGTGCATTTTTTTCTGCTCCTTACGCATTTCCGCGAGCAGCTCTAACAAGGCATCCTCGCGGTCTGAGCTTGGTGCGTGGTAAATTGTCGCAGACGGGCGCTCGGCGATATCGGACACAGCGAGCTTTGGCGTTGGTTCTGTCTGCTGGTTTACCAAATTCTGAGGCGGCTGGATTGAATCCATACCTCCTCGAGCCACCATTTCTCTCACTTGGTGATGGTGTGTGATGGTGATACCGGCCATCATGCCGATACCTATCGCTGTAAGGGTGAATGTGGTCGTTTTCATGGTTTTGCTTGTTTTGGCGCCACAGGAGCGGCGGGTGCTGCAGGCGGGGCGGCTGCGTTTGTTTTCGGCAGGGAGGAAAGAAGCTGCTGCAATCGGCGGATGGACTCTGCCGCCTGTTGCTCGTTTTGCTCAAGGTCTGCATTGGATTTCTGGAGCATCACACCAATGGTGTCGCGCTGGACATAACCTAGTTCAGGCTGGTATCCCGGCTCGCTGATTCGAATAGAAGTCTGACCATCAGTGATCGGCACCAGAACAAAGGGTGTGATAGCAAGACTCACTTCCTGGCCAGTGCTCAGCGTGGCCTTGGTACGGTACGGCGCCAATGCTTCGGGGGCCGGGGCAAATTTCCACCCTTCAGGTGCTGGAAACATCGGCTTGGCAGGCCAAGGAGAATAGATTTTCACTTCGCCCGTCGGCGGAACAGCTCCCGGTGCAATGTTGGGTTTTTCTACCTGGATCGAAATGCCCTCATCCGGTGTCTGCTGCACGTCCGGTCTTTCACCATGTGATACCACAGGTGGCTCATCTGCGCCTGTAAGAGGCTCCACAGCGGGTGGTGCAATGACTGGCTCAACTCCTAACAGAGTATCTGGGAGCTCATCAGGCTTGGAATCGGGAACCAGCTTCTGAGCATGGGCATGGCATGCCATGCAGAAGGACAGAATGATCGTAAGATGTTTCATAACGGGTTTACTTATCTTCCACTTGAATGGCGGTTGCGCTTCCGGGGAGTGCTACTGGATCGACACCCTGGCCGTGGTTGTAGGGCAGCGAAGGACTGTCTGCGCGCAGAGATTCTGCAGGAACTGTATCTTTAATAATCTGATTCCAGTCGGCTAAAATTTCCGTTCCTTCCTTGCGTAAGTTACTCAGACTACGTTCGTAGAGCATCAGCCTGCCGAGAACCTCACGGGCTTTTTCAATCTGCTCTGGAGTCCAACGCATGCTGCGAGTCTCGTAAAGAACCGGGACGTTGATCACAATTTTTTCATGCTCACCGGAGCCGGCATCGGCGCTAAGGATATGCTGCACCTTCAGATTGGTCCTTTCCCAGCCGGCGGCCACTCCGCGCTCGGCTGCATCGCGTTGTGCCTTGGTAAGCATGCGCGGATCAATCTTTTCAGGTGTACTTTTCAGGCTCGCAACAGGCTTGTTGGTGGAGCTTGGCAACTGGCTGTCGGATGGCGCAAGATCAGCATCAGCGGGCGGCTTTGTAGATTTTTTTTCCGATACATTCTTTGGTTCTTGCGACGCCACCTGAGGAGCGACATATCCAACTGTGGAGTCCTCGGTTTCTTGAATAATGACTGGTTTGGTAACATACATCCAGCAAAGCAGCGCGCACAGACATGTGCTTGCTCCGAGAAGCCATGGATACGCTTTCTCAAGTTGGCCTCCCTCAGCGCGTTTATCCTCTGCTGCAGGGTAGCCACTCCCCATGCCTGTAATACCACCCAGCTGGCGGGTGTTGCCAGCACGCAACTCACCAGAAGGCGGCTTCTGCTTAACGATGACGATTTGCTCGGTCGGGATTGGCTCTAACGGAACTTTCATGCTTGGTAGATCTATGCGCTGTGTTGTTAATCCCCCCTACTTACGGTTTCAGGCTTAATTGCCACCGCACGTGTGATGATGACCCGGTGTGAACGTGGTGGCATTTTAACCATCGTCATACTGGCGCGGGTCACACTGATTTGCCTGACCATCTCTGCCTTGGTGCACTTCGCCTGAACCCCGGCTATGAGATCAATCTCACCCGATATTCTAGCCACGCCTATGCCGTCCGAGCGGTAAATCTGATAGGCGGTATAACTGTCTTCCCCTGCTGTGCGGCAATATACACGCACTTCAATACCATCAGAGTAAACACGATAGATGAGAGGTGTGATCACAACAGGCATGGACTCGCCTTTTTCCACCTTGATCTTAGAACTCATTTTGTAGGTACCAATGTACCGGTAACCTACGGGAAGTTTTTCAGGTTTCTCATCCTGCGCGACGACCCCCATTGCAAGTGCCACACTGAGTGCGAGGAACATTGTCAATTTGGAAAATAGGTTCACGTTATATTGTTAGGTAGCGTTAGTCTGATCCCACATCCCAAAGACCATCGCCCGGGTTGCCGGATGGGTCGTATGTCGTACCAGTTCCGTCTTCAACGACGGGAGGCACAACATCGACTTTGATACTCAGATTATTGCCGTCCATATCCTCAACCGTGGGAAGAGATGTGGCTCCATCCGAGAGATAAGGAATCACCTTGGCAGCAGTCAAAGAACTGACAGATTCGGTCGGGTTTTCCGCCAGATAGGTGCGCTGGGCATTATAAACTTTTCTCAACTCAACAGATGCAGCGGATCCCAGCTTCCACTCCTTGTAGCCACCAACCGCATACATAGACATCCCCACAAGAACCATCAACACGGTGATCACCACGGTGATTTCAATCAGAGTCAGACCACGCCTTAGCGCACCCCCCCCCATACAATGGCTGTTTCCCAGTAACATATCCGTAGATAGACTAGCACATTTGGGGGTCTTGAAAATAAAAAAAACTTAATAATATGGGGAAATTAGGCGTTTGATCGTGACCCTAGGTTTACATTCCCCCTTTGAGTTCATTGATCGTATCCTTGAGGGTTGTCATCAACGCCTCGTTCTGGCCCAGCAAATAGATTCCATAACCGGCTGAGCAGATGCCGCAGAAGGTGAAGAAGCGCAGGATCCACATGTATGTGAAGCTTTTGCCTTTGGGGGAAATACGCTTGTTATACCAATGTTTTCCTTCCACCACATGGGTTGCATACATGATATGATCCTCCTTCAAGCACTCGATCACCTGATCTGCCAGTTTGTTATCCTTAACGGTAATCCGATGGCGGTAATCCCCTGACTTTTTTTGTTCCACATCTTCGACTTTTGCTCCTCGGGGCAGTCCGCCCTCAGGAATGCGCAAGGTGAAGATCTGCGTTTCATATATGAAACGCTCCTTCAACCAGCGATCGAATCGGGTAAGTTGCATGGGGTAGGCGAATTAGGTTATTCTACATGGCGTCCTGCATCATTTGTGGTCCCATCATGAAGATAGGCATGAAGGTTCCAAGGAACACAGCTGCAATGAGCAGCACAGCGATAATCATCACACTAAAACTCACAAATTGGCTGAAATCGTCCATCAATTGTTCGGCGTCCTCCTCAAACATGTCCGCAAGCATCTTCAGCTGGGTGTCGATAGAAGCGGACTTCTCCCCGATCGCAAGCATGTGAACCACCTGTGGATCCACCGAGGTATATTTTGCGAAGGCAGAGGATAGAGGAACACCTGATTTCTCATACATATCTGCCGCCTTTCGTAACTCACGGTAGAAAGGTGTTGTCCGAACACTATTCGCCGCAACCCGGAGTGACTTGGCCAGGTTAATACCATTCGAATAGAGCAGTTTAACCGTAGATAGAAGTGTCATTTGGCGTAAACTCATGACCATCATTCGGACCACACGGAACTTTGCCATTGCGAGGTTCATGATGGTATTTTTCACCATGTTCGATTTCCATACCGTGATCGCTGCAGCAATCAGCCCTAGAACAACGACAGGCCAAATTTTCTGCACGATGTGGCTCACTTTGAAAGACAGCGCGACGAGTCCCTTCGCCTCCATACTGCCCATCATTTTTTCCACCTGAGGAACGATCTTCACCTGTGAAGCGATGAATGCACCAATGAGAATCGGAATCACCACACAGGGCATCATAATTAGTTTGCGCACTTTTTTCCGGAAAAACAAATCGCTCTTGATGCGTTTTCCAAGCTCGGCAAACGCAACATCAAGCTGACCGGCGTCCCCACCTGCCTGGACAAGTCCAATCGTCATATCGTCGAATTTTTTCGACCTGCGAAATGCATCGTGGATTGGAATACCCTTATTCACATCGGTGTGAATTTGGGTCAACGCCTTGACCAACTCCTTGTTAGGGTGCCCATGCGCGTAATATTTAATTGCATCCGCAGTGTTGATCTGAGCGCGCAACATGGAAGCGAGCGAGCGGAACATTTGCACCAATTCCTTCTTTTTAAAGGGTTTGGATTTTTTGGCAAACAGCGTTGATTGAGGTTTAGCCTTGGGCTCTACCTTCCTTGCTCTTCGCGCTGCTGGAGCGCTCGCCATTGTTGTTGTTTCACTCATGTTTTGTTACTCATCCGTGCTCATATCAATCATCTTACCGATGGCTGCGAGGTCTGTTTTACCTTCGGCAAGAAGCTTCAGGCCATTGTTTCTCAAGTTAGGCAACACCCCTTCCTCCTGAATCTTCAATTCCAATTCATACGGCGTAATTTCACCCTTCGAAAGCATGTCTGAGACCTTTGGTGTAATCGGGATAATTTCCAGAATTGCTGTTCTGCCCGAATAACCTGATCCGTGGCACTCCTGACAACCGTCCGCCAGATGGTTATATACCGTGCGTGTTGCCCATGAATCATCGAGCCCGTAAATTACGCGCTCTTTGTCACCGATCCCCTGCTGCTCCATCTTACAGTATGGGCAAAGCACTTTGATCAAACGCTGGGCACATGCCGCTTTGAGTGTTTGTGCAATCTTCCACCGCTCGATCCCCAACTGCTCAAAACGCTCGATAATTTGCGACGCACGCGGTGTGTGAATGGTCGTTAACACTTTGTGACCCGTCACAGCTGCCTCAATGGCTAGCTCGGCAGATTCAATGTCTCGAACCTCACCCATCAAAATAATATCCGGGTCAGATCGCATAAAGCTCGCAATCATTGGCTTGAACTCACCGGGGTTTTTCAGGTCACAGTGAGTTACCCCAGGGATCTCGTCCTCCACCGGGTTTTCCAGTGTCAGGATGTTGACGTCCGGGGTGTTCATTTCACGAAGAATCGCGTTCAGAGTGGTTGATTTTCCGGAACCCGTAGGACCACTCATCACGATAATACCGGCAGGAATCTTCATCACCTTGTCCATGGCTAACAAAGTAGCCTCATCAAAGGCTAGTGAGCCTTTTCCTAACGTTACGTCAAGGTGCCCTTTGTCGAGCAGTCGCATTGTGATGTGATATCCGCGATACGTTCGGTGGCGCTCATAACGGATATCGATAGGACGGCGAAAATAAGAAATAGTAAATCGCCCTGAAATCCCCGGTGTCGTGTTCCTGATTTCAGCTGGTAGCTTCATCAGGTTGAGCAAATAGGCATCTAACCGATCTTTAAGCTTCATCGGGATTTCAACCTTTTTACCAATATCTCCATCTACCCTGAACGCGTAATAGAAAGTCTCCTTCTCCACCTTGAAGTGAACGTCGGATGCACGTTGCTTCACCGCGCTCGCCATGATGGTAGCAATCAATTGCGCCATGGGCTCCTCGTAATCGCTCGTGACATCAAAGTCCTTGATTTTATCATCCGTGTCCTCGACCTCAATCGCCTCCAGTTCATCCCTGCTGGGACCGGCATTACTCGAAACGGCCTCAATCGTACGGCTGATTTCAGAAGTCAGGGTAACGATTTTTACTATTTCAAGCTCCGGGAAACGCATCGCGACGTATTCATCGGCTGCGGTGCTCCACGGGTTGGAAATGGCTACGATGATTCTGTTCTCATCGACGCACAATGGCGCAAAGCCTCCACGCGTCAGCACAGATGGATCACACTTATCGAGCAGATTTCCTTCTCCAAATTCGGCGACCTTTGGAAAAAAAGGCATGTTGTTGATCCTGGCAATCGCCGCCATAAACACACCCTTGGTCACCTTCGCCTCAATCTGACCAGGATCAACACTTACAAGCGAAGGGTCATGCTCCGCAAGTGTCTGCATAATCCGCTTACTGATCAGCGCATTGAATCTTATGCCATCAAATTCAATCATTTTCTATACGTCCTGTCTAAAGTGTTTCTGACACATCTTCGCCCAGCCTACGTAGTCGAGACGAATATTGTGAATGATCGGTTGGATACCCGTTTCCTTTTTCAAATTCTCAGTGAGATAGGCGCTGACAGCATCGGCGAAATACGGATTAATCGAAGTAATCCCAAGAACATCCAGGTCCTCTGCATAAGCAATCGGCACCAGCATGAGCTTACACAATGTCTGAATTTCAGGATTTTTCTCATACAGAGCCGATGGGGGAATCAATCGCGCTGCAAACGGAATACGTGTCGGAACGGATGGTAGTGAATGCGCCATTTTCGATGAAATCATCTCTACACTGGCATCCAACATATCTCCGCCACCTGCTCGAAGGCGGGCTAAACCTATCACGGGGTCAGCGCCGATTCCTTGCTCCCAACTACGCCGCACCTTCGCAGCCACTTGGCTGCAATCTTCTGCAGACGCCAGATTGTGCTGTTGCAGCATGGCGAGCGTACGAATCAAGGCGTGCTCCAGTTCAATGGGCACTTCCTGACTAACAGCAGAAAACTGGCTATCCTGAGCGGAAACCTCAACGGCCTCCATCTCAGCAACCGCTTCCTCATCACGTTGTGGTTCAGCGTTCACGAAAGGGGATAGTCGTTTGGATTATCGTTGCGGGTAATACGGAGCTTGTTCCGGCTTCATCCCGCGGATGGTACGGCGTAGATTTGGCTCATGTGCTGGCCCCGGGTTCTTGTCATCGACCCAGTCATGCGGTGTTTTCACGGAAATATTATTTTTTACGCGTGACGATGTCCTGTGATGACTGCTCACAGAGCATGGATTATAGGATGTGGGCGTCACCACGAAGATTAGACTAGACTGCTCTTTGCTGGTTTGCTTCGACTTGAAGAAAAAATTCAACAGTGGGATATCGCCTAACAACGGGACTTTATTTTTACCCTTGGTCATCACCTGGCCATAAAAACCACCAATAATCAACGAGTGTCCATCAGGGATACGAGCAATTGATTTGATAGTGGCCTCACTAACACGGGGGTAAACATTTCCAGAGGCACCTCTCACATTCTCAACAATTTGAGCATTGCGCGGACGCATATCCATACGGATTGTTCCGTCAGGAAGCACGCTAGGACGCACTGTAATCGTC
>JARFPV010000062.1 GCA_029288115.1 Akkermansiaceae bacterium
CTGACTTGGCTTTGGTAACAGATCGCCAGCCAGTTGCTCGCGGGTGAACTGATCAAACGCCATGTTGCTATTCAACGCGTTGATGACGTAGTCGCGGTAGGGGGAGATATTATGTGGCTGATCGCCATGGTAGCCTACGGTGTCGGCATAACGGACGAGGTCCAGCCAGTAGATGGCCAGTTTTTCGCCGTAGTGGGGAGATGCGAGTAGCAAATCGACTTCTGCTTCAACGGCTGTTTGTAAATCTTGAGCAGCGGCTTGGGTGAATTTTTTCATCCGATCGGGCTTGGGTGGAAGGCCTGTGAGGTCGAAGTGCAGGCGACGGATCAGAGTGATTGGGTCGGCGTCAGGTGAGGGGGTGAGGTTGTGCTTTTCAAGTCGGTTCAGGATAAAATGGTCTACCCAATTGCGAGGCCAGGCGGTGTTTTTGACGGCTGGTGTGGGCGCCTTGACGGGTTTTTGGTAAGTCCATGGTTCCTCATATTCGGCTCCATCAGCGATCCACTGTCGCAGCAGTTCGGCTTCCTTCTTGGTGATTTTTTTATGTGACTCCGGGGGTGGCATGACTTCATCCGGATCGGAGTGAAGAATGCGCTTCATGAATTTCGATTTATCGGGTTTGCCGGGTCTGATGATTCCGCCTTCTGTGGCGCCTTCTAAGCTGTCTATTCTGTGGTCCTCCTCACGGGTCTCGGGGTCGGGTCCGTGGCAATGAAAGCATTTGTCGGAGAGGATTGGCCGGATATCCCGGTTAAAATCAACTCCATATGCAGGGAGGCTTATTAGCAGGGCAAGGGCTGCTATTGCTGGGCGTAAAACCATTGTCATTAGGTTACGTGCAAGCTAGCGGTTTCTTGCCTACGATCAAACGTAATCATAGGCTGGTAATGGTTCATGCTAATTTGAATCACGACGACCGCCGCGAATTATTTTATCCTATCATCCGTGGGGTGGGATTTCGTGGTGGCGTAGGATGGTGCCTTTTTTGCTGACGATCCACCGGACCGTTGATCGGGAGTCTCATTCTTCGGGACGGCCCCAGGAAATGAGCACCGTGCCGCGGTTGGCAGAGCGGCTGATCTTAGGGCCTCCGCACTTATTCTTGTAGAAATACCATAGCTCAAATTCATGCTCATGGCCTTTGAGTCTCTTGTTGACGATGACTTTTTCCATGTACATTCCCGGCAGGTCGTTCCAGAATCGTGCTGGGATGGGGATTTTTTTACCGTCGATGGTGAGGTCAAACGACTTGATCATGGTGGGTGTGCGCCAGAGCAAATCCATGGGGAGTTTCCTGTTGCCGAACCAAACTTCGGGTGCCTTGTCTTCGCCCTTGTCGACGCGGCGGAGTTGATCTCTTTTGAATCGTTCCAGGGTGACGGTCAGGACGGCACTGCCGTCGAATGAGCTGACGGTGTTTTTGTCGGTTTTTTGTCGCTCGAAGGGGGCGACGTCGGCTGTGGCGAAGGAGGCCAGGCAGGCCAAGGTGGTGAGGATTTTACAAGTCATAAGAGCAGCATAGCGGCTGCGCAGTGGCGGATAAAGTCAAAAGCCAAGCTACCCGTGCTTTTTCCGCAGGTGGGAAGGTAGGATGCCTAACTGGTCACGATACTTGGCGATGGTGCGTCGCGCTACTTTGATGCCCTTTTCCTTGAGCTGCTTCTCGATCGCGGTATCGGAAAACGGTTTCGCGGAGTTTTCGGAATCGACAATCTGCTGGATGGTGTCGCGCACGCTCGAGTTGGATATTTCTGCGCCGCCTTTGGTGGTGTAGCCTGAGGAGAAAAAGGCACGCAACTCCATCAGTCCGTGTGGAGTCAGGATGTACTTGCTCGATACCGCACGAGAAATGGTGGCGGCGTGCACCCCGATGTTTTCCGCGAGATCCTGCATGGTCATCGGGCGGAGCTTGGATATGCCGTGGGCTAGGAAATCGGGTTGCCGTTTGATGATTTCAGAACCAATCTTGAGCAGTGTTTCTTGTCGCTGTCCTACGGCATGAATGATCTGGCGTCCTTCGTGAATGTTGTCGCGCAGGAATTTCCGGGCTTTCGGATCCGAGTTGAGCTTTGCTACCAAGTCCTTGTAGTGATTGCTAATCCGGATGTTAGGCAGGTGGTCACCAGTGAGGTGGGCAAAGTAATGGCCGTCATCGTCGCGGCGAATTTCGAGGTCTGGGCTGACGTGTGGGTTTGAAGTGGCATCAAAAGCCGAGCCGGGGTCGGGGTTGAGTTCGGAAATTTTTTCCGCAGCCTCAATAACGGCATCCTGACTGACGCCTAACACACGTGCGATATCGGGAAATTTTTTCCGAGCAAGATCGTTGAGATGATCGGCGACGATACGGCTTTCAAGGGTGCCGCCACGTCCGGCAAGTTGAAGCTGAAGCATCAGCGACTCTGATAGATCCTCGACGGCAACTCCCGGGGGATCGAATCCCTGAACCAGAGACTGTGCCGTGCGCATTTCCTTCAATGGGTAAGGGGACTTGGCCGCAATCATTTCGATGGGTTCGTCAAGAAAGCCACGACTGTCCAGGGAGCCAATCAGGTGTTCGGCTGCCATGTGGGTGTCGTCATCCACTGCAGCGTGGTTAAGCTGGTCTAACAAATGCTGTTGCAGAGTCTTCGGAGCAACGATGGAATTATAGAGATGTTCACGGCGCTCTTCATCAGCTGCTGTGTGCTGGTGCCCTCCTTGCGTCATGATGAGATCCTCCCGCCAGGTGTCATCGAATTCGGAGAGCGTCTCTAGATCACGCTCTGCATCCGGAGCGGGGGTGTCGTCGATCTGCTCATACTCGTCGGTGATTTCCAGAGTGGGGTTGATCTCGGTAATTCGGCTAAGAAGCTGTGATAGCTCCATGGTGTTTGCCTGTAGGATTTCCAGACTTTGCCGCATCTGGGGCGACAATGTTTGCTGCTGGCTCAGGTTTTGGCTGAGTCCTTGCTGGATTCCGGGTGATGGCATGTGCTCTTGCTGTGCCTGAAACTACAATGAAAACCGGATAGTCGCAATATTTAATGTAGCAAATTACGTGCCAAATACGTTATAAATTTATGGTTGCTAGCCATGGACTTGCTCTGAAGAACTTCATCCTACGGTCTTGCTTGCGGAATGCAAGCGGTCATGATCGCGCCCGTCTCGAACAAAAGGATGAACACGGCAGGCAATTCAGTAAAATCAAAGCTCGGCCGTGGTGGTAACTGGTGGATTGCCGTGGTGTTTTTTCTGATCTCGGTGCCGCTCGGGATGTGGTTACCGGCTCTTCCTAATATTTTGGAAACCCGGGGGATCGGATGGGTCTTACCATACGCGTTTGCAGTAGCGCCAGCTGTCGGTTTGATATCGCCTTTGATTTTTGGATCGATGGCGGATTACCGATACAGCGCGCAGAAGCTGTTGGGGATTCTGTCGCTTGGAGGGGCTGTTTTTCTGGCTCTCGCGTTCTTATCGATAGAGCTTGGTTGGGGTGCCTGGGCGTATCTTGGGTTTCAGACGATGAATGCACTGTTGTCTGCGCCCATGTGGGCGTTGCTTTCAACGGTGGCCTTTGCAAATCTGGATAATTCCGATCAGTCCTACCCACGTTATCGTGTGTGGGGAACCTTGGGATGGATGGCGGCGGGTATTTCCGTGAGTTGGCTCGGTTGGGATAACTCGACGATGACAGGTATCGCTGCAGCGGGTGTTCGTGTTCTGTTAGGTCTAGTCTGTTTTATGTTGCCGGATACGCCGCCGCAAGGGGGCTTTTGCCAAGGAAGGCCGTCGTGGCGGAAATATCTGGGTCTCGATGCAATGGTGCTTTTTAAGAATCAGAACATGCGTGTTTTTCTGCTGACTACAGTGCTGTTTGCCATTCCGCTTGGTGCTTTTTACATGTGCACGCCCATCTTGCTCAACGACCTGGGGGACACGCATCCTATGGCATCGATGACACTGGGGCAGCTGACAGAAATCGTTGCGATGTTCATGCTTGGTGGGTTAATGGCAAGAGGGAAACTCAAGGGGGTTTTTGTGGCGGCACTGGTCATCGGTCTATTGCGCTATCTGCTCTGTGCTGTTGGTGGCGGAACTGGCGGCCTGCTCTGGGTGTGGATCGGTATAGCCATGCACGGCCCGTGCTACACGTTTTTCTACGTCACAGGGCAAATGCTTGTGGACAAGCGTGTGCAACCGGCGATGCGCGGGCAGGCCCAGGCATTGCTATCTACCCTAACAGGTCTGGGGTCTCTGCTGGGAAGCCTTCTCTGCGGCTGGTATTTTAGAATCGTGATGAAGATTTCTAGCGATTGGGTGGTATTCTGGGGTGGCCTGTCAGCAGCCGTCCTGGCATGTGTCATTTATTTTGTAAGCTGCTACCGGAATACTGATGCGGGTGAATCGCACTGACCGGATTGATGATTGTTTAAAATCTGGTGGTCGTATGAATTTTGGAAGAAAGAAGAGTAAATGGTCAGCTCGGAACTTGCGTCATCGTGGTTTTCTAGCCTAGTTTCGCGGCATGGCAAAGAGCGCAGGGAATGACTACCAGGAGATCGAGGGGCTGTCCGTGCGTGTTGATGACGTTATCTATATGCCAAGCCTGGATGCTCCTGTAGAGAAGCCACACCCGTTTGTTTACTTTATCACGGTGATGAATGGATCTACTGATCAGGTGCGCATCACAGGACGAAAATGGATCGTCAAGGAGGTGGACGGAGAGGTGACCGTCGTAGAGGGGGATGGTGTAGTCGGTGAAACCCCTGTGCTCGATCCCGGAGAGGATTTCTCATACAACAGTTACCATATCACTGCTGACGATGCGGACGTGAGTGGCTCGTTTTTTGGTGAAACAGCAACGGGTAAAAAAGTCCGCGTTGGTATACCGGGGTTTAAGTTAGAGCTTCCCGACTGGGCGTGATGAGTTTTTCGGCTAGGTCAAGATCGTGGGGGTAGGTGATCTTGAGATTTGGGTCGGGGTTGATAACCAGTTTGGTGCTGTGTCCGATAAGTTGCAGGGCAGAAACTTCGTCGGTTACTCGTTCACCATTCTGGAGAACTTGGCGATAGGCATCGGACAGTAGATCTGAACGGAAAATCTGAGGGGTTTCCATGAGCCATAGATTGTCCCTATCTACAGATTCAGTCACTTCGCCATCCTGATTGGCACGTTTAACAGTCTCGGTTACTGGCCGTGCAGAAGCTGCGCAGCCGGATTCCTTCGCGGCATGAAATACACGTGAAATTTGTGCGACTGAAATCATCGGTCTGGCGCCATCATGGACTGCGATGAAGGTTTCTGCATCCTTTTCTGCTAGGATTGCAAGTCCTTCTGCCACGGAGTCGTGGCGATCAGTGCCTCCGTCCACGCGCCGGATGATTTTGTTTGCAAACTCGAGATCGAGCTGGGTGAACCGTTCTTCCGGGCAAACCAGGATCACCTCAGTCACATCATCACATTGAAGAAACGCCTCAATGCTGTGCTGAAGAACCGGTCTCCCCGCAAGCGGTGCCATCAGCTTATCGAAGCCCATGCGTTGGCTGTTTCCAGCCGCTACGATCATTGCAACAAGCTTCATGGATTTGTAAATTTAGGAAAGCTTCTGCATGACCTTCTGCGAGAGTGTCTTGCCATCGGCACGGCCGCCGGTTTTCTCCTGCAGGATTTTCATGACCTTACCCATGTCTTGTTTGCCCTGAGCACCGGATTCTTCGATGGCTGAGGATACAGCTGCATCAATTTCCTCCTCGCTGAGAGGCTGGGGGAGGTAGTTTTCCAAAACGGCGATTTCCTCACGTTCGGTTTCGGCAAGTTCGCTTCGGCCGGCTTTTTCAAACTGCTCGAGCGAATCCTGGCGTTGTTTGATCTGCTTGCGGATGATGTTGACCACCTCGTTTTCGGGTAACTCAGTGCCTGCGCCACTTTTTTCGATGGCGGCATTGCCGATGGCGGATTTCAGTGCACGTAGAGTGTTGAGCGCAGTTTTATTGCGTTCGCGCATGGCGGACTTCATGTCGGCTGTGATATTGTCTGTGAGACTCATGTCTGGATCATCGGTAAATATCACGCGCAGACAAGCGAGAATGTCTGAACATTGATGAGGCTATCAAAGAATATCAAGCACGAGGAAATTCTGGTTTTCACTGAGATCACCTTGTTTGCTTCCTAGGATAGCCTGATAAATTGGGGTGTCTGGTGTAAGGGTGATCAGCTCATATCCCTGATAATCCAAGGTGATGCCGCCACCACTGGGTAACAGAAAATAGTGCTGGATATCACCAGCTGATTCCACCTCTACTATGCAGCCAGGTTGAACAGTGGAATTTTCAGTATTCTCGGGTGGAGTGAAGCCACTGAGGCAGTGGATGGCTTGGGCAAGTTTCTCGCATTGCTCAGCCTGAGCACCCGCGAGATAGGATGCCTCAAGTCCACGGGTATCGTATTTGCTTTCGGATTTTGATTCGCTGCCCGTGGCCGCATCATGAGAGCTTTGTGCGGCGTGCTGCATCGTGGCGAGCTGCTCCCTGAGCCGAGCCAGAACCTGTCGAAGAAGTTCTATTTTATCCATTAACCTAGCAATGGTTAGTCAAGGTCGTCTGCGGTAACAGAGGTCTGCTCCCGTGTTCCCAGCCATACCGCATGATCTACCACGCGTGATTTGTCGCGGTCAAAGCGATAGCCGTGACAATTAGGGCAAATGATCGTGCCTGAGCCGACGATTGAATCGCAACCCTCACAGACCTTGTATCTGCCGGGATTGTTGGCGATTTCCTTGGCCTTTTCGATTCGTGACTGGTGCTGTGGAACGGGCATGATGTTCTTTTCCTTACAGATAAGACGGTTGAAGAGCTTGTCTATTCAAATTTCCGCATGAGCGACAATAATTAACGGGGTAGAGACAAAAAAGCGACGCCGAGGTCATCGGAGCCGCTTCTGAAAATCTTGTGTGCAAGAGTATGGAGTGTTACTTCGCCAGATGTTTACTGGTTTTGCTTTTGAGGTTAGCAGCCTTGTTCTTGTGGATGATGTTTTTCTTAGCGCACTTGTCGACAGTGGAGGTGAACTCAGAAAACGCCTTCTGGGCAGCTTCCTTGTCGCCGGCTTCAGCCGAATCGATAGCCTTCTTACGAAGTGTCTTCATGCGGCTGGTGAGCGACTTGTTGCGGGATGTGCGGGTCTCTGTCTGGCGGACGCGCTTGAGTGCTGATTTGGAATTGGCCATGGATGGACTAGGTTAGAATGATGGTTTGGGAATGGGAAAATGTGTGAGCAATTTCTGCTACGGGGCGGCGAAACTACTCATTCTTGACGATCTGTCAAGCTTGATGGGTGGAAAATGATACGATTCTCCAAAATTTCTTCGGATTTATTGACAATCAATTTCCCGCGACCGGAGCATAACCCTCTTTGCGGATGGCGTAGGCCAGTCCTTCCTTGGTGTCAATCAGGCCGCCCCGGATAATCCTCACCTTGGACCCGACCCCTAACCGGCGGTATAGGGCAATAACGTCACGAGATTTCATCCTGATGCATCCGTAACTGGCAGGATAGCCGATGTGGCGTTCTACCGGAGTTCCGTGGATGTAGATATAGCGTGAGTAGGTGTTGCGGTTATGCGCTTGCTTACCACTGAGCCAGATGATTCGGCTTACTATTGGATCGCGCCCAGGCGAATTTGGTTTGAGGACTTCCCCTGTGCGCTTGCGGCTTTTGAAAACAGTGCCAGATCGTGCACCTTTGCCAATTTTGCGAGCTACGGCCATTTTTCCGAGCGGGGTGCGCATGCTGCCGCGCTGGTTCCCCAGACCAAATTTTGACGTAGATACTGGGTAGGTTTTGACCGGTTTTCCCTTCTCTACAAGCAGCATCTTCTGATCTTTGACGCTGATGATGACGCTATTTCGGCTGTCGCCATTACCGCAGTTAGACAGCAGCATAGCCATGGCGACACATGCAACCATGGTGGCTATCCTTTTTCCAAGTGAGAGCATCTGGAAGAAGAAAACCGTATCGGGGGCAAGGCGTCAATCCTACTTCTTGGCTTTCTCCGTGGCCTTAGGGCCAAATACACCGGGAAGCTGCTGACTGAGTGAGCTCAACGAGGTGTAGAAGAAGCCGACAGGGAAAGGCATAAGAAGGACGGCTGCAATCCAGTTTGCACTCAGGGCGTTGTCAACGACGACGACGGTAAAGAACAGTCCGAATGCCAGCTCCACAATAGGGGTGAGAGACTTCATGGCCTTGTATTTGCTCTTCTTAAATGCTGCCTTCTCTTTTTTCTGGCTGCCATTGATTCCGTGCTTTGGAGTGCGTACAAAACCTGTCTCATGATTGAAGATGGCTTCCAATACAGCCTTGGCATTGTTTACAGACATGCCAATTCCGAGTGCAAGCAGAAGCGGTAAGTAGAGAATGTCCTTCAACCAGGTTCCGGGTCGCAGTGCCTTCTGGCTCATGATGTAGAACATCGCCACCGACACACTACCGAAGAAGAAGATCGGGAAATTAAGCAAGTGCTCGGAAATACCATTTTCAGCAAACCAGCTCAGCTCAGAGTGCTGTTTCGGGTAGATAAGGAAGCAGAGAAGGAAAAGCAGTAGGTAGGCAAAGTTTGATGTGAGATGAGCGGTGGCTTCCATCTTGCAGTAGAGGGGGGCCTTGCTCTTCCAGATATCAACAAGGATCTTCTTGCACACCTGAATGGAGCCCTTGGTCCAGCGGTGCTGCTGGCTCTTAAAGCCTTCCATATCGACAGGGAGTTCAGCGGGAGTGGTGACATCGTTGAGGAAAATGAACTTCCAGCCCTTAAGCTGGGCGCGGTAGGAGAGGTCCATGTCCTCGGTCAGGGTGTCGTGCTCCCAACCGCCTGCGTCTGCGATGCATGACTTGCGCCAGATGCCTGCAGTGCCGTTGAATGTGAAGAAGCGTCCGCTGCGGTTGCGTGCGGTCTGCTCAAGTTCCAGGTGACCGTCGAGAAACATCGCCTGCACACGGGTCAGGGCGTTGAATGTGCGGTTGATGTGCTCCCATCGTGTCTGGATCATGCCGATTTTCTCATCAGCAAAGTAGTGGATGGTTTTTTTCAACACATCTGGGTTGGGAACAAAATCAGCATCGAGGATAAAGAGATATTCGCCCTTGGCGGACTCGGTTCCGTTTTCAAGTGCACCTGCTTTGAAGCCTGTGCGGTCGGTGCGGTGAACATGCTCGGCGTCAAAGCCACGTTCAATGAGTTTTGCGACTTCCTGCTTGCAGATTTCAGTGGTTTCGTCGGTGGAGTCGTCAAGCACCTGAATCTGCAGCTTGTCCTTCGGATAATCGAGGTTGGAAACAGAGTCGAGAAGTCGCTCCATCACATGCATTTCATTGAAACATGGGAGTTGAACGGTAACCAGAGGGAGTTCGTCAAATTTTTTCGCCGGCTCAGGGCGTTTACGTGAGTGCTTGAGATAGAGAGAAAGAATCATCAAGCGGTGAAAGCCGTAACCTGAAAGTCCGATCAGTACGAGAAAATAGGAGCAATACCAGAGCCAGTCCATAATAGTGGTGGGGGAGTTGTTAAAAGTTAGGGGGATGATATGTGAAAAATATGAGATGCCTGC
>JARFPV010000119.1 GCA_029288115.1 Akkermansiaceae bacterium
CCTGCCCGGACAACCAGTATCTCGCGGATCATGTTTCACTGCTGCTGAAAAGCTATCACCAGCTGACAGGACGGCACCTGATCGATCCTGGGCTCGATAAGATCGAGACGGCCAAAGCCGCTTATCACGCGCCGTTTTTTCTCGCGTCCCACGGGCTCGAGGATGACCCGGTGCTGAATTACGGCAACCACTCTGCGCTCGACCTTTTTTCGATGACTTGGGGGGAATTCACCAGCACCCCATCCCGCTACACCGCCGAGGAGCCCAACCGAGAGGAACGGGAAAGACTGCTTAAAAATGTCACCGAGAAAGGCTACATCGACGACTACTCAGGTGTGCGCATTTCCTCGGATGGAAAACGCTTCCGTATCCACCAGGCGACCGTCTGGAATGTCTCAGATGATGCAGGACAAAAAATAGGTCAGGCCGCGACGTTTGCCGACTGGACCTACCTAGATCACCCCCCAATATAAGACATCTCCGGCTTTGCCTGAGTGCCGCCGATTTCGCTGCGGAGCTCGGAGTAGCGGTCGTCACGGGCGGACCATAGGCTGCTGACAAAATTCGTAAGCTCCTCGTCGCTTGCACCCGACCTGAGTAACGACTTGAGGTCGTGACCATGCGTAGCAAACAGGCAGGTAAACACCTGCCCGTCAGCAGAAAGGCGGGCGCGATTGCAATCACTGCAGAATGGTTGGCTGACCGAGCTAATGAATCCTATTTCCGTATCAGCGGCATCGGCGTGATGATAGCGGCGTGCAGTTTCACCCAATTTCGCTTCACTAGCGTGAAGGTCATAATGTTCCCGTAAAGCTTCTAACACTTTCACGCTAGGAACAACCTGGTCAAGTTTCCAACCATTGGTATTTCCTGTGTCCATGAACTCGATGAAACGCAGGGTTACACCACGCTCCCGAGCGAACTCGGCGAGTGGCAAAATCTGGCCTTCGTTGACGCCTTTCTGGATCACGCTATTGATTTTCACCCCAAGACCGTGCTCCAGCGCAGAATCAACCCCATCAATCACCCGCTCGGGTGTCGCACCCACCCCATTCATCTGGGAAAAGATTTCAGGGTCCAATGCATCGAGTGAAATCGTCACACGATGCAACCCCGCCTTCTTCAGATTATTTGCATTACGCGCAAGGGCGGTGCCATTGGTTGTCATTGCGATATCACGCACCCCGGGAATTTCACCCAGCATACCAATGAGATCCGGTAATCCACGCCTGAGCAATGGCTCACCCCCTGTGATACGTAGCTTCTCAACCCCTAAACCGCAGAACACCCGCGCCAACTTCGCCATTTCCTCGTGAGTGAGGATTTCTGGTTTGGGCATGTAAGGATAGTCATCACCAAATACTTCCGCCGGCATGCAGTAGCGGCAGCGGAAGTTACACCGGTCCGTCACCGAGATCCGGAGATCACGGAGTGGACGAGACATACTATCGGTCACAGACAATTGGTATGATTGTTAGAAGTTGTGTTCGATACGGACAATACGAAAGCCGTTACCGTTCGGAGCTGGAAGCAGGGTGTCCCACCACTGGCTTCCTTGGTAATTGTAACGGATCTGGAGGCCGCGGACTTGGCCGCTCAACAACATGGCACGCGCTTCATCGAGTGTCAGGCTGGAATACTCGGCCACATATCCCTCCGCTGCCTGCTTGGGAATGATCTCGGTGATTTCAGTGCAGGCGG
>JARFPV010000164.1 GCA_029288115.1 Akkermansiaceae bacterium
GTATTGTCACGCGTCTTGTTGCCATTCTGGTTTGCCATCGTATGTCCAGCGGTAGTAGTCGGCGAGGCGTAACTTTGATGCGGCAGCTTCATCGATAAAAATCTTAGCAGTGGGATGATGTTGGAGGATCGATGCCGGAACCATCGACGACACCGGTCCCTCGACCATGGCAGTCACGGCTTCGGCTTTTCCTTCTCCGAAAGCGAGCATGAGATTCATGCGTGCGTCCATGATCGTGCCAATACCCATGGTGATGCAGTGGCGGGGGACCTGAGACTCATCACCTTCAAAAAAACGTGCGTTATCGGCCACGGTCTGGCGGGTGAGGGTCTTGATGCGGGTGCGTGAAGCGAATGATGAAGTGGGTTCGTTAAAACCGACGTGCCCATCGGAGCCGATGCCTAACACCTGAAGGTCAATGCCGCCTGCTTCTTTGATTTTCTTTTCGTAAGCGGCGCAGGCGACAGGAACATCTGCCGTCATCCCGTCAGGGATATGAACATTATCGGGATGGATGTTGATGTGGTTAAATAAGTTGTCCCACATGAAGCGGTAGTAGGATTGCTCATGCTCCTTGGGGAGGCCTATATATTCGTCGAGATTAAATGTGGTCACGCCACTGAAATCCAACCCATCTTCGTTGTGAATGCGGATGAGCTCGTTGTAGAGCTTCAATGGAGTGCTGCCAGTTGCCATGCCAATCACGGCATTTGGTTTTTCGCGTATCAGTCGGGCAATGACTCTCGCGGCGGCTGTGCTGGCGGACTCGGCATCCTTGCTGATGATGATTTCCATTAGATGATGTCTTTTAAGTTGTCGGTTATTGCCAGCATTGTGCCTGTGTCGAGGCATTGCTGGAGTGTTTTATTTTCCCAGCGACTTAATCGGTAGAGGGTGGCAAATTTGAAATCTGGGGCGGCACCACCTTGTCCACCGACAAGTTCACCTCCGCGCCGGACGTTATCCTGCATCCATGCGGGAAGAAGTAGGTGGTAAGGATTCCGATTAACTTCCTCAACGTGTAAAGAAGTTGCAGCAACGAGGTCTGCGAGCATTTCAGCATCGGCCTCGACCATCAGGTTGGGATCCCACATTGCGCCCCAAAATTCAGTTTCGACGACGGAGCAGGTGAAGTCAGCAGGCATGTCGGCCAGGGCTTCCATCACAAGATGGTGGGTGGAGATATGCCGGGAGTTCCAGTCCTTGGCATGCGGCAACAGAATCACGCGTGGTTTTTGCACGGTGAGAATGGCAACGATATCATCTTTTTCCAGAGATTGATAACAACCGGGCTGGGCGGCGGCACGATCCTCGGGGCCACGGTAATTTGACCATCCAAGATAGCTGCAGGCGTTATCCAGTTCTACGGCGCGACCCGCTTGACGGGCTTGGTTGCTGCCGTAGGTGACGGGGATGTTGACGACCTGCATTCCAGCTTCGCGCATCAGTCGCAATGCAAGCAGGCCAATGATACACTCGTCGTCTGGGTGTGGTGAAAAGATAAGAACCTTCTCACTCGAATGAACGGCTTCGTGTTTTCCTGAAACGCTGAGCGTTTTTGCGGATTCGACACCGTTCTGGATGTCGGTTACGAATTTGAGGTAGGGATTTTGCATGTCTTTTATTTGATCATTGGCAAGCTCGCTGCCGCTACTGCTTGGCCGTGTCTTTTCATTTGTTCATCCGGCATACTGATACTTACGTTTGATGCCAATTCGGGGAATTCAGCATTCAGGACTTGCTCGGCTTTTTCAATGATGATCTGTCCTCCCTCGCCACTGGTGACACGTCCGAGGATGAGCAAGTTACGGAATTCGTAGATGGTTGCGTAGTGGGCCACAGCATAGCCGAAACAAGTGCCAATGGTCTCGTAAATGTTGCGCGCCCTGGGATCGTTCTCAGCCATGAGGCGCTGCACTTCAACAAGTTGTTCAGCAAAGGGAGTGCCTTGTTCAAATTCGATGCCGGCAATCGGAGCCAAACGAGCGACCCCTTGTTGCGAGAAAAACTGCACGCCGCATCCTACATCACCTGACCACTCGTCAACCGGGCCATCCGGGCGGTAGTCCACAGGCACAAATGCAAGCTCATTGATCCAGGATGTGATGTTCCCTTCAGGCGTAACGTAACCTGCAGCCAGGCTGGTGCCCATCGAGATGCCGAGCACGGCATCGTCGTTGAGTGACATCGCACCGGCGAGAGCCGTGACTTCACCGTCATTGACAACTTCAAACGGAACGCCACCCCATGCCTCCTTGAGTTTTGCAAAAATCGGGCGGACTTCGGTTTCGAAAAGATCGTCTGGAACTCCCCGGAACAGGGAGGCAACCCGCACCTCGTTGTCCACATAGTCTCCGGCCGCGCTACCACCAATGGCATCAACTCGCGGTAGATGCGCGGCAGCTCGCTTGAGTGAATCCATGGTGCCGTCGTAGTGATACTTTGGGTCTTTCTCGAAGTATGGATCCCATTTGATTTCTTCGGAAAAAACCACCTTGCCGTCGATGACTGCGGCGCATTTACGGTCGCTACCACCAAGGTCGAAGCCGATTCGGCAGCCGTCAAGGTGTCGCCCGAGAGCCTGTCCGTCAGCAACCGGATCCGGAATGTCTTCCTCCGAGCACTTTTCAACACGAAGTGGGTGGTTGAATATTTTTTCGCCAATGATTTGAGAGTCAAACTTACCGACTTCCGATTCTGAGTAGTGCGTCTGCAGTCGGTCGACGAGTGAGTCCGGTCCGGCGACTAGGATTCGGTTGCCGCCGGCTGACCAAAGCATGGTCTTTAGCATTCTCTCTATGTAGCGGAAACTTGATTCAGGATCAGGCGCTATGTTGACGGTTCGGCGTGCTACGACTTTGTCGTCACGAAGCAGGCCGAGTGTCACGGGTTCACCGTTTTCACTGGCCGCTTTTTCAAATTCTCTGTTCCAGAAAACGGCAGGCAAAAATTCTGTATCCAGGGTAGGGGAGATCTTCATCATGATGGTGCTTGGTTTGAACGGATGCATTATGGCGATTGATAGGAAAGTGTGAAAATATCAATAATTTATCAATTATGACTATTTGTTAACAATATTGACTTAACTGGAGTGGCCGTGCCAAAATTACAGCACGATGGATACGATTCCCAAGAGTCTGCTCAACCTCAAGGAACCGACCGATTACTTCAAGGGAATCGGAAAGGAGGAGCTGCCGTCGCCAAAGAGCATTCTCATGTTTCACCGGTCAAGTCGGGAAGAGCTACAGCAGAACGCTGTGCAGAACCGATCCCACCACAGGTTTGTATTGTGTTTAAACCTCAAGACGAGTGGCCATATTCAGATTAATCACTTGTCGCATCCATTCAGCCCGGGACAGGCGTTACTGATTCACCCTTATCAATTTCATCACTTCGCCCAGTTAGATTCATCGCAACTTGATTGGTTGTTCTGCACTTTTGAACTTGAGTCCGGCGGCTTTCTTGAGCCGTTGCGAAACAGGGTGTTGAACGTGACTGCCGGCGTTCAGGAGTTGATTC